>NC_002942.5:3105000-3397754 GCF_000008485.1 Legionella pneumophila subsp. pneumophila str. Philadelphia 1
ATTTCAACAGTTGCAACAAGAATTTTCAGCAGAATTGGTCAAAAATTCTATTGTCCTGTTAAAAGATGACTTATAATACTTAAACTAACCATAAATAGACGAGGCTGTAATGGATATTAATCAAAATTTAGGCAATTTAATGAAAGAAGCGCAAAAAATGCAACAACGTATGCAAGAAGCGCAGCAACAATTAAGCCAGTTGGTCGTAAGTGGAGAATCAGGTGGTGGTATGGTTACTATTAAGATGAATGGACGTCATGATGTCACTGAAGTTAAAATCAAACCCACTTTAATGGATGAAGATATTGAAATGCTGGAAGATCTAATTGCTGCTGCAGTCAATGATGCAGTGCGTAAAATTGAAAAAGCATCCAAAGAAAAAATCAGCCAACTGACTGCTGGACTTAATATTCCAACTGATTTAATGGGTGATAAAGAAGGAGAGTAACCCTGACTATGGATGCTCTAAGCCGATTGGTAGAGGCGCTTCGCTGTCTTCCCGGTGTGGGACCAAAATCAGCACAAAGGATGGTGTTCCATTTATTGCAGCACCAAAGGCAGCGAGGTTTACACCTTGCCTCCTGTTTAGAACAGGCAATGAAGCACATTAGTCATTGTCAGCAGTGTAATAATTACACCGAACAAACACTGTGTGCTCTTTGTCAAAATCCTAATCGAGATTCGACATTGCTTTGTGTGGTAGAGAGTCCAGCAGATGTTTCTGCCATAGAACAAAGCAATTCCTTTCAAGGTAAGTATTTTGTCCTTATGGGAAAAATTTCTCCTCTTGATGGCTTGGGACCTGATGACATAGGTCTACCGAAACTTAAGGAGTTAATTACTAGGGAAAAAATTCAGGAAGTTATTCTTGCATTAAGCCCCAGTGTTGAAAGCCAGACCACAATTCATTTTATTCATCAGTTGCTAAAGGATGAAACCGTCAATATCAGTCAGTTAGCACATGGAATACCATCAGGTGGTGAATTAGAATTTTTAGATGGGAATACTATAAGCAGTGCCCTTAAGAACAGAGCTGTGATTAATGTCTAAATCCATATTTATTTTATGCAGAAAAAAAATACTGGTCTTACTCCTGTTATCCTTATGTTTCATAACAAGTACAGCTTCTGCTTCCTTCTACAGAAGTTTATGGCCCAAATGGTTGGTCAATACCCCTCTTTCCAAACAATCAATTTCTCATCAGGCATGGCAACATTTTCTTGATCATCATGTAATAACTAATGAAGAAGACATCAATCTGGTAGACTATACCAATATCAATGAGAAAGAGTTGGCTTCACTAAAAGAATATATAAAAAATTTATCGCAAATCGATATTGATAATTATAACCGTCAAGAACAATTGGCTTATTGGATCAATTTGTATAATGCCCTTACAGTATTAACAGTAGCCAACTATTACCCCATTGCAAACATTCAGGAAATTAACATTTCTCCCGGATTATTTAGCGTTGGACCTTGGGGAGCTAATATTATCACAATCAAAAATACTAACTTATCCCTGGATGATATCAATAATAGAATTATTCGCCCAATTTGGAATGACCCAAGAACTCATTATGCTTTAAATAATGCCACCATAGGAGCTCCTAATCTGAGCAAACAAGCATACCAAGGGCCATTGCTGGAGCAACAACTTAACGACGCGGCATTCAAATACATTAACTCTCTCAGGGGAGTTCATGTAATTGAAGGTAAATTAATTGTTTCTAAATTATATGACTGGTATGAAGAAGATTTTGGTGGTACCAAAAAATATGTCATCAAACATTTGCTACAATTCGCGAAAGAACCTCTGCGTAACCAATTAAAGCATATTAATACTATTGATAGTTATATTTATAACTGGCATATTAATTGTCCCGCAGATAATCAATCATGAAAAAAAAGCATTTGATTTTTGCATATTTTAGCCAATTCCTTTTATTTAATCTTTGCTTTTTTGGCTTGCAATTGCTTCTACTCTATTCGCATGCTGAGAGCCTAATCAGTTCGATTAAGCTTCCTTTGCCAATCTATTTTGAAATTATCGGCACTCTCGTAATTCAATTCAGCCTGTATATCATCATTTCCATGATTCAAGCTCTGTTGCTTATAGGCATTTTAAATCGATCTTGGCATTATTTTTCTACTGAGCAATGGCAAATCATTATTTGGTCTTTATTTGCGTGCGCTATATTAAGTGCTAATGCCTATTATTTCCCTCTGAGTGTTTTTAGCAAACTATTTTCACCACCAATTCCTGAGTTTATTTTTTTAATATTACTTTATTTTTCTTTGGCTTGCCTGGGGTTACTCTTATTAAATTGCTTGTTTTATCGCACGACTGCTCGCCTATTATCAATAGCGCTACCCATTGGCATTTGTATTTTCCTATTAAATAATTATTGGAAATCTTCCTTAAATCCTAATGTTGATTCCGAACCCAACGTCATTATTCTGGGCATAGACAGCTTAAGTCCAGAAAGTGTCACATCTAGAAACATGCCTTTTCTTCATCAAGTGCTACTGGACAGTTTTCAATTTACAAACACGATTAGTCCTTTAGCCAGAACCTATCCCGCTTGGAGCTCCATTTTAACTGGGTTATACCCTAAACATCATCTTGCCGAAGAAAATTTAGTTGAGCGAAGCCGGGTTAAAAGTCAACTCAGCATTGTGTGGGATTTGAATAAATTGGGGTATAACACAATCTATGCGACTGATGATAGACGATTTAATAGCATAGATGAGAATTTTGGATTTAAAAAAATCATCGGCCCAAAAACAGGTGTCAATGATGTCATGTTAGGCTCTTATAATGATTTTCCTCTTGGGAATTTACTGGTTAATTTTCGCATTAGTTCCTGGTTATTCCCCTATAACTTTAGTAATAGAGCCAGCTTCATATCCTACTATCCGGAAACCTTTACAAATGAATTAAAAAGAGAACTGTCTTTACAACAAAATTCCCCTGTTTTCCTTGCGGTGCATTTCGCTCTTCCACATTGGCCTTATGCCTGGGCAGCATCATTGCCTGATCAAGTGGAGAATGAATTCAGCCTCAGCAAGCGTGATGCGCTTTACCTAAGAGCACTAAAAGCAGTAGACAATCAATTTAAAGTCATTTTCTGCTATTTAAAAAAACATGGCTATTTTAAAAACAGCCTGGTCATTATACTAAGCGATCATGGTGAAGTACTTTATTATCCCAACTCACGATTGACAAGTTACCAAAAATACCAAAGCTCACTAACTAGCAAACTCGCAGAGTATTTTAAAGCCAAAACTGCAACCGAACTGGATAAAAGTGCTGGCCATGGTTCTGATATATTAAGCCCTATGCAATATCATAGCCTTCTGGCATTTAATGTTTATAAAGATGGAAAGCTACTTACAAAAACAAACAAAATCAAAACAAGAGTCGCATTATTTGATTTGGCCCCAACCATTTTGGACTTCCTGAATATTACAAAAAAACAGAAAATGGATGGCATTTCATTACTACCTACTGTATTAAACCCAGATACTCCACTACCACACCGCACATTCTTTATTGAAAGTGGAATGTATCCAAATCAAGATTTTACTAAAGAAAAAGCCATTGAATTAGGAAAAAAAATCTATAAGGTTAATCCGGATACTGGGCAACTTGAGTTGAAGCCTGATGAATTAATCCAGGTGAATAATCAAAAGCTATACGGAGTCATTAGTGGAAACTGGATTTTAGCCCTATATCCAGATGACAACACCTACATCCCCGTTATTCTCAATCTTTCAACTGGAGAATGGATTGATAACCTGCAGAGTGATTTTGCCAAATCTAGTCCGGCAGAAAAACTAAAGAGACAACTTCAAGAGTTCTATGGTAAAAAACTGGCTTATCCTATTCAATAAAAGCGCTTTATAAAGCTCACTGCAAAGCCCCCATACAAAACAGCAGACCTCTTTTATTTTGCTTCAGAGCAAGGCAGAAGCAAAGTTTATATGCAGTAAATGAGCGCCGCAGAAACGTTTGCAATGCAGCAGTAAAATGAAAGAAGCAAGTTATAAAAGAGGTTGGGTATATCCCAAAAAACGAATTACTCTTAGTCAATTGGCACCTGAAAAATTCATATTTACCACTCAAATTGCTAATTTGGTTCTTCAATGAGATTAAACAATCTTTCTAATGAGTCACTCATCACTATTCTTTCACAACCATAAATTGCAATGATTCTAAATACAGCCTCTCGATTACGTCTTCCTGTATGAATTTCCTTTTTCCCCAAATCATATAGATAAGGTTCGGTTGTGATAAATCTGTTTTTTAATTCGACTCTTAGCGCCTCCATAACGCACTTCAACGCTTGATACACTCTGGCTATAGCATTTCTTTCAGATGAATTTAATGATGGCAACCAATCTAAAGAGTAACCATTGTTTATTGAATATAAAGTATAAAGTAAATATCGACTGTCATTGTTGGCAAAATAACCATATAAATCCAGACATTCTGTTGTGGTGAGCTGACGATATAGAACTAGCATTTCTTGATGAAATTTTTCTAAATCCTCCTCTTGAGATATACTTTCCTTTACCAGACGTTGCTGCAGAACCATCACAGCGTCAATTAGCCTATTAGGATTAAACCAAAATTTGTATGCCCTTCCCAAATCATGCAAACGTTCCAGGGTAACTTTCTCATTATTTTCAGGTGTAAATTGCACTCTAAGGTTTTTAACAGCTAATTGGATTATATCTCTATAAACCTCATTCACTTCGATCATAATGCCTTGGGGTAGTTCTTCACCATGAAATAGGAAATCAATACCTGGATTTAGCCCATATTGAAGTGCATTGCTATGTAATTGTTTTTGTAGAAGTTCTATAAATTCATGCAAAAAACCAAGGCGCATACGTACTGAAACCAATTTTTCAGGATGAATTAATTCATTAAATAACTTATCAGGATACAATTTATAAAAAAATATAGCATTTACTAAATTAACAACTTCAGATTCAGAAAAAAAACATAAGGCTATCGTTTGTTCTTCAAGATCCCAATTGCGAAATAACTTGGCTGGCTCCCTTAATAAAGTAGAATTGTGATTCCAAAGATCAACCAGAGTTGATAACCATAATTCAAGATTCTCTTTCTTAAATAACTGCTTTAGTTTATCAAATTGATTCAGGATTAAATGATTGCTTACGTCTGAAACCTCATTTGGCTCAATTGCTTTAGCAAGACATTGATACAATGATGATATCTCAATGATAATTTTAGCTTCCTCGAGCAAATTCACTGCTGCAGACCTTTTCTGTTTCAGATGCATAATCCGATTGCAAGCTTCCGGATAACTAATATCCTTAGGTATCTCCACCCCCACGAATTGTTTAAATTTAGAATCAATATCTATTAACTTCAAATACTCCGAATATTTATCCGCCAAAGCCATGTAAAGTGAGTGCTTGTTCTTTGAAAAGGCAGTATCATCCGGCTGCTTAACGCATTTGCCAAGCTGAGTCTCCAGCTGTTTCAACTCATATTTGATTCGCGCCTTGGCTCTGTCATTATCCGTAACGAACCCATTTGGTAAAGTAAGTGTCTTTTGAGTCATCCCTTTCTCCTCAAGCATTATCCTGACACTTGAACTTTAACAATAGCATTGAAAAGAAATATTTTCCTAATTTTTATAACGAACAAAATGCAAATTTTGCAATAAACCAGGTTTTGCGCTCTAAAAAGCTCTGGCAAGCATAAATATTTAAAAATAATTGCAAGCAACTGATAAACTTGCCAAAATTAAAGCAATATATTTTTTGACCTTTGAGGCAAATTGATGTCACAACGCCACTATTTGCTATTTATTGATAATGAGCCTGTCAGTGAAGAACTGAAAGATTACTTTGAAAAGTTTAATCTTGATATTATTCAACAAAAGAAATTGTTTCCTATTCATGTTGAAAAAGGATTACCTACAGCCATTTTAATTAATTGGTCAATTTTAAGAGCTGAACCAGAAGTAATTGAACAATTTTATAATATGTATCCAGTGCCATTAATTGTTATTAATAATAAACCTGATGAAGAATCAAGCGTTGCCATGCTTGAAGCCGGTGCTGATGATTTTATGACCAAACCCATTTATCCCCGTGAGCTGCATGCGCGAATTGGTGCTATTTCTCGTCGAGTAATGAGAGCGCAACAAAAACTAGACCATGGTAAAGAAGTATTAATGTTTGCTAACTGGCGACTTTATCCAGCCTCCCGACAAGTGTTCGGGGAGAATAATGAAGAATTGCAATTAAGCGCCGGTGAGTATGATTTGCTTCTTACTTTTGTCCAACAACCGCAACGAGTCCTGGATAGAGAATTTTTATTACAAATTACCAAAAATACAGACCTGGTTCCTTTTGACCGAAGGATTGATGTCCAAATTAGTCGTTTGCGTCAAAAAATCGAAATAGACAAAAAAAAGCCAGCTTTAATCAAAACCATTCGCAATGGCGGCTACATGTTCACAGCTCGGGTTGTAACCCTTAAAGAAAGTGACGCCACATTATAATTGATTATTATCTGGCTGATTTAAGCAAATTCGTCTTACTTATTGAGCACTTTTTAAAAACCATTAACTGATATTTGCTTTATTGGCACAATGCCCGCCCTATCCTTTACTAGCTAGCATTGCACCCTATCATGTCTAGCTTTTGGGTATCCCGGATTTATCAAGTATCGTTTGCTACTTCTCAAAAAAGCGCTCAAAACGAAAACAGGATAAAGCACCAGTTTATTTAAGTTTGTTATTAGAAGGCACTATATCCTTTGTTTCATTTTTTAATATCGCAACTGAGTTTTTCAATGCAACAGGCGTATTAATACCTTGTTTTTCCATATCTTTCTGCAAAGAAGATAAGGGCATTTGCGATTGTTGTTTGACAGCTGCAGGCCGCTCTTGAGTATTTGTTTTAACTTTTATTGGACTGCTGATTTTCGGTTTCGCTTTGCTTGTTTTTGCTTTTGACTGTACTGCAGCAGGCTTTGTTTTACCTTTTGCTGTAACGGCTTTTTTACTGGCTGATGATTTTGGAGTACTGGTATCTACTTTGCGATTTGCCTTGTCTATTGCTGGATTAGCCTTCTTTTCATTTGGGTTTTCGGCCATCTGATCATAGATATTAATCCAATGATGTTCCATTATTTGAAATACGTTCAACATGTAACTCATTGCTTTTTGACTATTTTGAATGAATACATTCATATTTTTTTCCAGGACTTCTTCTGGTTTTAAAACATTGAATAATTCAATAGGAGTAACATAAGACACAGTTTTTAATGTTTTAAAATTGAGTTCTAACAAATCCTGAATTGGTTTTTCAACAGATCGAAGCAAAGTATTTAAATCTTTTGTCTGAAAAAATTGCTCTTTCATTACACTCTCCATATGTTGCAATGCACAAAAACAAGATTAGCTTAAAAAAATAATTTGTCAAATATTAAATGCCATTTTCTTGTAACTCCATAAACCAGTCCCATCGCTAACTGGCCTCCTTTTAAATCATTTTTAGCCTCTTATTATAACTCTTGGCTACGACATAATCATATCAAAATACTTACTCTTATTCTGAGTTCAATGGTTATCGCACTTCACAGAATGTCTTTTGGTATAACGAATTGTCGCAAACTATAATGTATCAAAGGTAAAAACTTTAATTACCCTTTCTCAACAAAGAGTTCTCTTCACCATCCTGGCTCTTTTTGCCTAATCGTTTGGATAAAAGCACTGAAGCTCTATTTTCTTTCACTTTCGCAAAAAAAGAATCTTCCTTCTTGGCTAATAACTCTTTATAAGTCTTACTTTGAAATGCTTTTTTAACAAAAGCTCTATGAGGTTGCTCTTCATCAAAAAAATTCAGAACAAATATTCTTTTAGCTACCAAATGCACAGGTATTTTAACATGGTTTGCAAAACTCCATTGCTTCCCATATTCGTCAACAATAGAAACTGACCCACTGTAGTGATAAATGGGCTTTTCTGGTCTTAACAATGAATGCCCTAATAATTCAGCCATCATCTGATTTTTATTATTGGTTCCGCAGCAATAAAGATGAATCGTTGATATCCAGTACGATATAGGTAAAATATCTCTTTCAAAGCGTTCTGCCACTTCTTTTATATCGAGGCTTTCTGCAACTAATGGATTGGAATGATTAAATAGTTTTGTTACATTGTCATCATCTGAACCATGAGCACAAATATATATCTCAATTTTTTCATCCAATTGATCGTAATTAATGTCATCATTGAAATAAATTATTTCAATGCGATCAGGAGAAAATTGCTCATCGTTTTTTTTCCAAAGTTCAACCATTGATTTCAAATCACCAGCCTGATGCCTTGAGAAAGGTACATATAAAATCTTCATCTGTTCTATTTCATATTATAAAGGCATTATTTTAACATAAATGAATCAAAAATATATATATTGTTATTTTTTTACCTTTATTATTGCCTCACCCCTCAAAATGAGATCTTAATATCTGCATTGAAGAAATATATTGCGATAAAATGAATAAATTATATCGCTTTATCAATGCATAAATATTTAAGTAAGCTAAAATAGGGACAAGCTGGAAGCAAATTGATAGTCAGAGTCTATAAGAACTATTTTCTTTTTTTATTAGTCTTAATCATCTTTACACCTCTTATCATATTATCGCTGACCCTTAATATTTCAATATGATAATGATCAATAACCAGGCAAGAGTCAGGGGGTGGAATATACCCTAAATGCTCGATAATCAGGCCACTTAGGGTTCTTGGACCGATTAAAGGCAGGCTCCAGCCCATCATGCGATTTAAATGGCGAATAGTTATGCTGGCATCAACTATGACCGACCCATCTTGCTGAGGAGTTATATCACGGCTTAAAGCAGCGATATCTGTTGTGAATTCACCTACTATTTCTTCAAGAATATCTTCCATAGTCACAAGCCCAAGAATATCGCCATATTCATCCACAACAAAGCAACTTCTTCTTTTCATTTTCCTGAAATTAAGGATTTGTATATTTAATGGGGTAGCTTCTGGAATAAAGTAGGGGACTTCTGCACTATTTAACAAATTCTCCATATCCAACTTATTTTCTAATGCTAAATTTAAAATATTTCTTACGTGGATCATCCCTGCCAAATGATCAATAGAACCATGATAAATTGGTAATCTTGTGTGTTGTGCTGTTTCCAGTTGCTCTAAAAGTTCTATCCAGGGTAAATCCAAATCAATCCCAACAATATCGGCTTTGGGAACCATGATGTCTTCAACAGTTGCTTGTTCCAGATCCAATAAACTAATCAACATACTTTTATGCTCTACAGGCATTAATCCTCCCGCTTCATGCACCACTGATCGCAACTCTTCACCAGTTAGCGTCTCCTTTTGCATGCGTTTTACCGATATGTTAAATAATCTTAGGATACCATTGGTAATCAAACTGATTAAGTGGACCAAAGGAGAAAAAATCCATTGTAAAATGCTCAACGGCAATGAGGATGCAAAAGCTACTTGCTGAGGGTAAATAGCAGCCAGAGTTTTCGGAGTCATTTCTGCAAAAACCAGGATCAGTATAGTCAACAAAGCAGTTGCTATAGCCACCCCTGCATCCCCATAAAACCGCTGCCCGATTAAAGTGGCGAGAGTTGATGCCACTATATTTGCCAAAGTATTCCCAATTAAAACCACACTTAGTAGTTTATCAGGCCGAGCCAGCATGGAATTAACCCGCATGGCTTGCTTATCATTGCTTTTTACCAGGTGTCGTAATTTATATCTATTGATAGACATCATGCCAATTTCGGAACCTGAAAAAAAAGCAGACAGGCAAATTAGGAAAAACAATAAAACCAATAAAGTGGAAAGAGGAAGTTGCACTGAATATCCTTATACTTTTAAGAATGACAAATTATACAATAGAACTTGGTGTTTTGTAGTAGGGGCTGAAATGATGCCGCTATTATAGCTAAAGATATAAGGTTGGTGCTGAGCAATGCCCAACACCTGGCACAGTTTAAGCTACCGTTTTACTTTTTTGTGTGATTATAACGGTTAATACTGGATGTTATTTCCTCACGAGCTGCATCTGGGCCTACCCAGCCCTCAACCTTAACCCATTTACCTTCTTCCAGGTCTTTATAGTGCTTAAAAAAATGTTCGATAGACAACAATAAATGCTGAGGAATATCTTGATAAGTTTGCATGGATTGATACATTTTACTTAGTTTGGTTGTTGGAACAGCCAAAATCTTTGCATCAACTCCGGATTCATCTGTCATCTTTAACATGCCAACAGCTCGACATGAAATAACAGCCCCACTGATCAAAGGGACAGGAGTTATTACCAACACATCCACAGGATCCCCATCTTCTGAAAGAGTATTCGGGATATAACCGTAATTCGTTGGATAAAACATTGCTGTCGTCATAAAACGATCTACAAATAAAGCACCAGTTTTTTTATCAACTTCATATTTTACAGGTTCTCCGTGCATAGGGATTTCTATGATCACATTCACTTCATTTGGAACATCACGACCGCTCTGAATTTCCATTAAACTCATTTACGCACCCTTAATAATAAATAAAAGTAATATTATGCGAAAAATCGCATCAAAAGGCAAAGACAAGCGTTCGCAATATAATAAATGAAATGTATAATAGCATTTTGAATCTAAAACATCGGATGACCTATGAATTGTTTGTTTTGCAAAATTGCACAGGGTGAAATTCCTGCAACAGTAGTTTTTGAAGACAAAAATATTTTGGCATTTCGCGATATTAGACCTCAAGCACCAACACATTTATTGATTATACCCAAAAAGCATATTGCAACTATCAATGATGTGAACGATGATGATAGCGAACTTCTTGCTAATATTCTAATAAGAGCAAAAAAATTAGCACAGGCCGAAGGACTAAGTGAAATGGGTTATCGATTGGTTTTTAATGTTAATTCTGGTGGCGGGCAGGAAGTTTACCACATTCATTTACATTTACTTGGCGGGCGTCAAATGACTTGGCCGCCAGGTTAGGAATTCTTGCTATGGAAAAATTATACTCAAATTTGCTTAAAGAATTAGGCGAAGATATAAATCGGGAAGGATTAAAGGATACTCCTGGACGAGCAGCTAATGCCTTACGTTATTTAACTAAAGGTTACAATGAGAACCTTGATGAAATCATTAACGGTGCTCTGTTTGATTCAGACATGAGTGAAATGGTTATCGTCAAGGACATAGAACTGTACTCATTATGCGAACATCACTTATTGCCTTTTTTGGGTAAATGCCATGTTGGATATCTACCTGATGGTAAAGTAATAGGCTTATCTAAAATTGCTCGTATTGTTGATTTTTATGCGAGGAGACTACAAATTCAAGAACGGCTGACGGGCGAAATTGCTCACTGTATTGAATCCACTACCGGAGCTCGCGGTGTCGCCGTAGTGATTGAAGCAAAACATCTTTGCATGATGATGCGTGGAGTTGAAAAACAAAATTCTGTCATGACAACTTCAGTTATGCTCGGTGAAATGCGTAACAATTCGAGCTGCCGTTTGGAATTCTTAAATTTAATTCGTTAATACTGATAAGAAATAGGTAGGGGCTTTATCCCCGCCTATAATAAAATAACTGCTCCATTTACTGCTGATAGCTAACCCGATATATTACATTAGCATAATCGTCAGAGATTAATAGTGACCCATCTGGCATAACGAGCGTATCAACAGGTCTTCCCCATGCTTTTTCCCCCTGTAACCACCCGCTGATAAATGGCTTAACCTCAGTTACGTGATTATTCTTAATTTTTACTGTAGTAACTTGATACCCGATCTTATGACTACGATTCCAGGAACCGTGCTCACTAATAAAAATTTGTCCCCAATAATTGGAAGGGAACAATTTGCCTGTATAAAATGACATACCAAGTGGAGCAACATGCGCTGGGAATTCAAAAACAGCAGGAGTAAACTCGGAACAAGAATGTATTTTGCCATAAACAGGATCTACTGTGCTTTTACCATAGCAATAAGGAAAACCAAAATCCATGCCCTTTCTCGGAGCTACATTGAGCTCATCTGGGGGTAAGTTATCACCTAGCCAGTCACGCCCATTGTCTGTAAACCAAAGATTATGATGAAGGGGATCCCAATCAAACCCCACTGTATTACGTATTCCTCTAGCATAGATCTCGAGATCTTGCCCATAGGTATTCATTCTCATAATAGTAGCATAACGCGGATCTTCCATTAAACAAACATTGCAAGGGGCGCCAATTCCTATATAAAGCTTATCATCTGGTCCAAAACTAATAAAACGCCAGCCATGAGCTTTTTCTTTCGGTAATTTTGTAGTAACCACAACTGGTTCAGGAGGATTATTCAGATTTGATTCAATATTATCAAAGCGTAAAATCCGCCCAATCTCGGCGACATAAAGTGCGCCTTTATGAAAGGCAACACCATTTGGCATATTCAATCCAGAAGCTATGGTTAAAACTCGAGTACCATGAGAGTTTTTTTTATCTGGAATAACAGCATACACTTTCCCGGCACTTCTTGAGCCTACAAAAACTATATCTTTACTGCCCAGTGCCATTTCTCGCGCATCAGAAACGGGAGCTGCATAAATATTTATCGAAAATTTGGACGGATACTTTAGGAGATGTAATGGTAAACTCTGGCCTAAGCTAGCAGAACTTATCAATACAAGAAAAAAAGAGAATAGCTTCATGCTTAAACTCTACTTTAGTAGCTTATAATTTATGCGGTCATATATACCAATTGCAAGCACTCAGTTAAAACTCGCGAAAAGCTCATGCCTTCCACGAGTTTATAATAAATAGAACTTGAAATGCTACTATCTTATTATTCCTCTTCTTCAGAGATTTTGTTGCCTGAATTAATTTCTTCAGATTGCTCTTCCATTGTAAGAAACGTAGCAGATACCGGGGCGTCTTCGACCTCTTTGGCTTCAGCTTGCGGCTTATCCTTCCACTCCAGTTTGACTCGCCCTTGCTTATCTATCCCAGCAACAAAGACCTCAATTTCCTGACCTTCCTGCAATACCTCTTCTACCTTTTGTGTTCTGTCGGCACATATTTGTGAAATATGCAGTAAGCCATCTTTACCAGGCAGTAAATTGATAAAAGCTCCAAAGTCAACTATCTTGCTTACTTTCCCTTGATAAGTCTGACCCACTTCAATTTCAGCAATTAAAGCTTTAATTTGTTTTTGCGCCTCTTCCAAAGCCATCTTATCCGGAGAAAATAATTGGACAACCCCTGAGTCATCAATATCTATAGATACGCCGGTACTTTCAATAAGCCCTTTAATCGTTGCCCCACCTTTGCCAATAATTGTGCGGATTTTATCTTCAGCGACTTTCATGGTTGTGATTCTTGGAGCGTGCTGAGATAACTCGGTTCTATGCTCGGCAAGAGCATTATTCATGACACCAAGAATATGGGTACGACCTTCCAATGCTTGCTCCAAAGCCTGTTCCATAATTTCATTGGTAATCCCGGAAATTTTGATATCCATCTGCAAAGCAGTAATCCCTTTTTCCGTACCGGCCACTTTAAAGTCCATATCACCTAAATGATCCTCATCACCCAATATGTCTGTTAATACAGCATAACGATCACCTTCCTTGATTAAGCCCATGGCCACACCAGCGACTGGTGCTTTTAAAGGTACCCCGGCATCCATCAATGCCAGACTTGTTCCACAAACAGTAGCCATAGAACTGGAGCCATTGGATTCCGTAATCTCAGATACAATACGTAGCACATAAGGAAACTCATTAGCATCAGGCAGTACAGCCATTAAAGCACGCTTGGCTAAACGGCCATGCCCAATTTCACGCCGTTTAGGACTGCCCACTTGCCCTGTTTCGCCGACAGAATAAGGAGGGAAATTATAATGAAGCATAAATCGATCTCTGCTTTCGCCACTAATTCCGTCTAATATCTGTGCATCACGTTCATTACCCAAAGTGGCAACAACAATAGCTTGAGTTTCTCCTCTGGTAAACAAACAGGAACCATGAGTTCTTTCCAAGAATTTGGTACGAATAGAAATAGGCCTAACTGTTCTGTGATCACGACCATCGATGCGAGGCTCGCCGTCAAGAATACGATTACGTACTATAGAACGTTCTAGCTCACCAAACATATTGGCAATAACATCTGCATTTAACTCATCATTTTCAGCCAGTAAAGCAGAAATAGTTTGCTCTCTTAACTCGTCTAATCGCTGATACCGTTGTTGCTTGTCCTTAATAAGATAAGCGGCTTCAACTTCATTCCTAGCTACGTCATTGATTCTAGCTTTTAGTACTGTATCAATTTCTGGTGCTTTCCACTCAGGTTTACTCTTACCCACGTCTCTAGCAAGTTCTTCTATTGATTTTATGACATTTTTCATCATTTCATGGCCATATAACATAGCACCACGCATGATGTCTTCACTTAATTCCTGCGCTTCTGATTCCACCATCAAAATGGCATCTTTTGTTCCCGCAATAACCAAATCAAGCTTAGACTCTTCTTGTTCTTTTCTACTTGGATTGAGCAGATAAACGCCATCTTTATAGCCTACTCGAGCGGCACCTATAGGGCCATTAAATGGCACGCCAGAAATTGAAAGCGCTGCGGAGGCTCCAATCATAGCGATAATATCAGGAGATACCTCGGGATTTAAGGACAGTACAGTAGCAATTATCTGTACTTCGTTAAAAAAATTATCCGGGAATAATGGCCGGATCGGTCTATCTATTAACCGAGAAATTAATGTTTCATTATCAGATGGCCGTCCTTCACGTTTGTTAAAGCCACCAGGGATTTTACCTATGGCATAGAACTTTTCTTGATAATTCACTGTTAATGGGAAAAAATCATTACTTTCACCACCATCCTTTTTCCAAACTACAGTCACTAGCACTTGTGTACCATTCATACTTGCCATTACGGCACCATCAGCCTGTCGTGCTACTTCACCTGTTTCCAAGATTAATTTATGGTTACCGAATACTATTTCTTTTGTAATTTTTGCCACGTAATGTTCCCCATTAAGTAAATATAAGAAAAAAAAGGCGCAGAACGCTGCGCCTTTTATTCTAAAACTGATTTATTATTTGATGCGTCCCCATAGAGACAATAATCCTATCAATCAATAGGAATCTCTCAATCCCAGATTTTGGATTAATGTTTGATAGCGATCTTGATCGTTACGCTTCAAATATTTTAGTAACTTGCGGCGCTTGTTAACCAACTCTTGCAAGCCACGTCTCGAATGGAAATCTTTTTTATTTTCTTTAAAATGATCAGTTAAATATTTAATACGACTGGTAATTAAAGAAACTTGCACTTCAGGTGAACCAGTATCTTTATCACCGCGTTTGTATTCATTAATAATTTCTGCTTTTTCCGCGCTATTTAGCGACATTATTTACTCCTGGAACTCAGCTAAGTATTCTTTTAAAGGCGAACATTCTACCAAGGCATGTCAAATGAAACAAGTAGTGGATATAAATTTGTGTAAAAAATTTCATACTTATTACAAAGTAGGCAGCAATTCTTACAAAAATTGTAATTACAACGCAAAAGAAACTAACCTTTTTGCTTTAATATCACCATGAATTAAAGCTTGGCCAATGCCAATAAATTGGGATTGCTCGCCATAAAGGCGCAAATCTTCTCCTTCAACAGCACCAGTTTTATTTGAAATCACCTTGCCCTGGCGAATTGCTGTTACCTCAGAATCTGAAAGAATTACTGGTGTTAAATGTTGAACGGCCTGATCAATAGGGATTAAGCAAGCAAGTCTTTGTGATAAAGGCATATCCTGTAACTCATCGAGAGTGTACATTCGATTATTTTCAAACCCTGCAGTGTAGAGCCTATGCAATTTTGTCATATGAGCTCCTGCCTTCAACGTATCACCAATATCTTCCACTAAATTACGTATATAGGTTCCTTTGCTGCATGATACCGTTAATGTAAAACATTCACCATCAAATTGTTCCAAATTCAATTGGCTGATTACTATATCCCTGGCCTTACGTTCTATCTCTATACCTTCTCTGGCAAGTCGATACAAAGGGGTCCCCTTGTGCTTTAAAGCAGAAAACATGGATGGAATTTGCTTGATTTTACCCTTATATTTTTCTAGGGTTGCAATCATTTCCTCATGGCTAACAGTATAATTTTCAATGCAAAATATCACTTCGCCAGTACAATCAGCAGTATTTGTCTTAATGCCTAGCCTCCCAATTGTTTCATAGCTTTTATCCGCATTAAGGAGATACTGGCATATTTTAGTCGCTTCTCCGAAGCATAGAGGTAGCATGCCGGTTGCTAAAGGATCCAAGCTGCCTGTGTGACCAGCTTTTTTAGCACCAAACAAATGTTTGGTTTTCTGAAGAGCAGCGTTAGAGGTCATTCCTTGTGGTTTATTTAATAGCAGGATTCCATCTATGGAACACTGAGATTCAATTGTTGTCATCACTACTTGAATCAGGGGGATTTACTTCATCAATTAATCGGCTTAATCGCTGTCCATACTCAATCGATTCATCATAAATAAAATGAAGTTGCGGCACAGTGCGTAGAGTAATACTTCTTGCCAGAGCGCTCCTTAAATAACTGGCTGCACCATTTAATATATTGGTCACCACCGATTTATCTTCATTAAGAACAGTAAAATAAATTTTGGCGTGACCTAAATCCGCAGCCACTTTAACTGCAGAAATGGTAACAAAACCCTTCAAGCGAGGATCTTTTATTTCCTGGGGAATGATCAAAGCTAATTTGCGCTGAATCATCTCAGCAATTCTGTCAGTTCGCTTAAAATTATTACTCATTTTCTATAAGTCACGCTTAATTTCGACTGTCTCAAAAACCTCGATTAAATCCCCAGGCTTCACATCGTTGTAGTTTTTTACGCCGATACCGCATTCAAAGCCTTGTCTTACTTCTAATACGTCATCTTTAAATCGCCTTAATGACTCTAAAGTACCTTCATAAATCACTACATTTGAACGCAATACACGTATTGGATTATTACGTTTGACAACGCCTTCAATGACCATGCATCCAGCAATAGCACCAATTTTCGGCGACTTGAATACGTCTCGAACTTCAGCAATACCAACAATTTCTTCTTTAAATTGTGGCGCAAGCATGCCTGTCAAAGCACCCTTGATCTGGTCGACTATATCATAAATAACACTATAGTAATGAATCGATACAGATTCTTGTTCAGCAAGACGCTTTGCTGTGCCATCCGCTCTTACATTAAATCCGATTAAAATGGCATTGGAAGCGATAGCCAAATGGACATCAGACTCTGTTATTCCACCTACACCACTAGATATCACATCAACCTTGACTTCATCTGTTGATAATTTTGTCAATGCATCAGAAATTGCTTCCAGTGATCCTTGAACGTCCGCTTTCAAGACAATGTTCAAGACTTTGGATTCGGTAGCCGTCATATTTTCCATAATACCTTCTATTGTGGTTTTTTGACGTCTGGCCAATTTCACATCACGGAATCTACCCTGCCTAAACAAAGCAACTTCTCTGGCCTTTTTCTCATCGGGGACAACGACCGCTTCATCTCCTGCATGAGGAATAGCCGATAACCCAAGTACTTCGACTGGAATGGATGGGCCAGCGCTATCAACCAAATCTCCATTATCGCTAACCAAAGCACGCACACGCCCATACTGAAAGCCAGCAAGTAAAATATCGCCTTTATGCAAGGTTCCGCTTTGAACTAAAACCGTTGCAACGGGACCTCGCCCTTTATCCAGACGTGATTCAATGACAACTCCTTTTGCAGCGCCATCAGTCACTGCTTTTAACTCTAATACTTCTGATTGCAATAAAATTGCATCCAGCAAATCATCTATACCCATACCCGATTTGGCCGAAATATTAACAAACATGGTATCTCCACCCCATGCCTCAGGAATAACTTCCTGAACGGATAGTTCATTCATAACTCGCTCAGGATCAGCGTCCGGTTTATCCATTTTATTAATTGCAACAATAATTGGTACCTTAGCGGCCTTGGCATGCTGTATCGCTTCAATTGTCTGGGGCTTAACTCCATCATCAGCTGCCACGATCAGAATGACTATATCAGTTGCTTGGGCACCACGAGCTCTCATCGCGGTAAATGCGGCATGTCCAGGCGTATCTAAAAAAGTAATGTTACCTTTTGGCGTACTGACATGGTAAGCACCTATGTGTTGCGTAATGCCTCCTGCTTCACCTGCTGCAACCTTGGTTCGACGAATGTAATCCAGTAAGGAGGTTTTACCATGGTCAACATGTCCCATAATCGTAACAACCGGGGCTCTTCCTTCTGTTTTTGTGCCTTTGGAAATTGCTTCGCCTAAACCGGTTTCAACAGCATCCTCTTTGATAATTATCGGTTTATGTCCCATTTCCTCTACAACGATTACAGACGTTTCTTGATCAATGACCTGATTAATTGTTGCCATCGCTCCTAAAGACATCATAACTTTAATCACTTCAGCGGCTTTTACTGACATCCGTTTTGCCAGTTCGGCAACTGTAATTGTCTCTGGTATCAATACTTCTCTGACTATTGGAGCAGTAGGTAACGCAAAACCATGCGTTAATGTTTCTTCAGCTTCTCTGTATTTATCCGATTTTTCAGTTCCTTTTTTCTTTTTAAATTTACTTCGACCACCACGACGATGAAGTTCTTGTTCCTCTTCATCATGTTCAAAAGTATGATATTTAGGCTTTTTCTTACCCTTTTTAAATTCAGAAATATCAGAATCAGTTTGCTCCAGATGTTTCTTTTTACTTACTTTCTCTGGTTTAACTTCTTCCTTCTTGGAAACAGGGATGGTCTCCTCGACAACATCCACAAGATTCTCTATTACATCAGTGTTTGCATGGGTTAACTCATCCTGACTCTCTGCTGTGTTTTCCTCTGAATTGATTTTTTCTTCTTCTTTTACTGTTTCATCGAGCTCTGCTACAGGTTCAATAACCGGATGCTCCTCGGTCTCTTTCAATTCGGGAGTTTCTGCAGACACTTCACTAACCACAGTGATTTCTTCATGGACGGGTTCTTCAACAACAGGCGGAACTACGGGCTCTTCTACCTCTGCTTGTTCGGGAATTGCACTTCTCTTGATGAAAGTTTTTTTCTTTCTAACCTCAATATTAACTGTTTTGCCACTATGCATATCATGCCCAACAGTGACTTGAGACATGCTTTTACGTCTTAAAGTTATTCTTTCAGGCGCAGCACTAATATCACGATTAGAGCTACCTTTTAAATGATTAAGCAAGATCCTCTTTTGTTCTTCATTCACAGTCTGTTGATCATCAGTAAAAGATAACCCTGCTTCCTGTAACTGGTTCAATAAGCGCTCAACCGGGATACCAACGACTTGAGCTAATTGTTTAACCGTCACATCCGCCATATTTAATCCCCTCTCAGCAACTTTTTATAAAGCTGAATATATTTAAAATGCATCTAGCATCGTATTGTTCAATTTCGATAACCATAGTTTATTGAAACCATGGTTCTCTTGCTTTCATAATTAAAGCACCTGCTTTTTCTTCACTAATGCCTTCTATTTCCATTAATTCATCTACAGATTGCTCTGCAAGATCTTCCATTGTTGTAATTCCTTTACTTGCTAATTTATTTGCCAAATCCTCTGTCATGCCTTCCATATTGATAAGGGAATCATCTGGAGTACCAGATAATCCTTTGCCTGATGACAGTGCCATCTCCAATAACTTGTCATTTGCTCTGTTTCTTAATTCTTCAACTATCTCTTCATCAAATTCTTCAATAGCCAGCAGCTCCTCCTTCGGAACATAAGCCACTTCTTCGAGAGAAGAAAACCCATGAGCTACCAATAATGTCGCTATTTCCTCATCGATTTCTAGCGCGCTGGTAAACAGATTAACTATTTTACTTGATTCCTCTTGATTCTTGCTTTCAAACTCTTCTGTTGTCATGACATTCAATGTCCAACCAGTTAATTGGCTAGCCAAACGAACATTTTGTCCGTTTCGACCAATTGCCTGCGATAATTGTTCTTTCGCAACAGCTAAATCCATAGTATGGGTATCTTCATCTACAACGATAGATGTAATATCAGCTGGAGCCATCGCATTTATGACTAATTGGGCAGGGTTATCATCCCATAGAATGATATCAACTCGCTCACCGCCTAATTCGCTGGAAACCGCTTGTACCCTTGCTCCACGCATACCAACGCAAGCGCCGATGGGGTCAATACGCCCATCATTGGTTTTAACAGCAATTTTGGCTCTATTTCCCGGATCGCGCGCTGCAGCTTTGATATCTATTATATTTTCACCAATTTCCGGAACTTCAATACGGAATAATTCAATGAGCATTTCATTTCGAGTTCTGCTTACGAACAATTGTGGTCCTCTCGCCTGCGGCGTGATTTCGTACAGATATGCTCGAACTCTGTCATTGGGACGAAACATTTCATGAGGCAACATTTCAGAGCGTGGCAAGAAAGCCTCTGCTTTACCACCTAAATCAATAATTATATTGTCACGAGTTACTTTTTTAACAGTTCCATAGATTAGCTGTCCAAGTTTGCTACGGAATTGGTCTATGATCAATTCGCGTTCCGCTTCCCTGACTTTTTGCATAATAACTTGTCGCGCTGTTTGCGCTTCAATTCTTCCAAATTCTATGGAAGGAATAATTTCTTCAATTCGGTCACCAACAGCAGCCGAGGGCTTTCGCTCCTTTGCTTGTTCCAAGGACAGTTGGCGGTCCGGAAACTCTAATTCTTCTTCATTCACTACATCCCAGTATCTAAAGGTTTCATAGTCACCGGTTTTAGAATCTATTTTGATACGTACACCTATATCTAAACCAAGAATCTTTCGAGTTGCAGATTCCAGTGCAGCCTGAATGGCAAGTATAATGACGTCTTTACTAACGCCTCTTTCGTTTGATAATGCCTCAGCAACTAATAACAATTCTTTGCTCATTGTTCGCCTCTCTAGACTGTCAAATTTGCTTTCACAATATTTGATAAAAGTATTTCTTGATGTTCATTATTAATATCCAATACTATTGTATCTTCTGATGCTGAAACAATAATACCTGATAATTTTCGCTTCCCATTGACTGGCTTAAAAGTTTTTACATGAATTTCATAACCAAGGTAACGCTGATATTGCCAGATACTAAACAAAGGCCGGGGTATCCCAGGAGATGATATTTCCAAACTATAATGCCCTGGAATAGGGTCTTCAACATCAAGCATTGCACTGACTTGCTTACTCACTTCCTGACAGTCATCGATTCCTATTCCATCTGGCTTGTCTATATAAATTCTTAATAACGAGTGTTTCCCTTGGGAAAGATATTCACAGCCCCAAAGTTCATAACCCATATTTTTGATTATAGGCTCTAATAGCACTATCAAGTCATCATTTATCATAGTATGTATAAACAAAAAAAGGGCGCACTCGCCCAAGCCTGGTAACTGACTTAGATTTAGACAGTATCCTAGTCAACATAATAAAAAACCCCAAAAATGGGGTTTTATAAAATTGGTAGCGGGGGCAGGATTTGAACCTACGACCTTCGGGTTATGAGCCCGACGAGCTACCAGGCTGCTCCACCCCGCGTCAACTGAGGGCAAGTATACTGATACTTGGGTCCCTAAGCAAGTACTTTTGTTAAAGTTTATTAATTAATTTGCAAATGCATTAATACAGGCTGCAATTAAAGCGCCTGGGAAAATACCTAAATATAGTAAGGAGAGACAATTAAGTGAATAAACTATGGTATTGCCTGTACCAATTCTTACTATCTCTTCATTTTCAGGTTGATCAAAATACATGATTTTAACAATTCGCAAATAATAATAGGCACCTATAACCGTAAATAGCAAACCTACAACAGCTAACCAAGTCATATGAACATCTACTAATGCCTTCAATACCAATAATTTTGTAAAGAAGCCAACCGTTGGTGGCACGCCAGCCATTGAGAACATGACTAATAGCATCATAAACGCCAGCCACGGGTTTCTTTTATTCAAGCCTTTTAAGTCATCAATACTATCAATTTCCATTCCATGATTTGACATCAATACAATTAAACCAAAAGCAGCCGCTGACATTACAGCATAGACTAAAATATAATACAGTGCTGCGGCATAACCAGCAGAGCTGGCGGCTAAAACTCCAAATAAGGCATATCCTATATGAGAAATTGCAGAATAAGCTAACAAGCGTTTGATTCTGGTTTGAATCACTGCTAACAAATTACCTATGCCGGTAGAAAGGAGAGCCATTACTAAAATAATTTGCTGCCATTGCATGGTGATGTCGACTAAGCCAATAGTTAAAAATCGCAGTGCCATCCCCAGTGCAGCAATCTTGGGTGCTGTACTAATAAAAAGTGTTACAGAGCTTGGTGCCCCTTGATATACGTCTGGAGCCCACATATGGAAAGGGACAGCAGCCAGTTTAAATCCTACACCGGCAAGTATAAATACCATTGCAAACGCAAAAAGAGTATTTTGTTGCTGCCAATTGACTGCCACTGCATTAGCAACATCTAACAAATCAAGTTTTCCTGTTGCACCATACACCAGGGATATTCCATACAACAGCATACCAGAAGCAATAGCACCCATAACAAAATATTTCATTGCCGCTTCGGATGCATCACTATCAGTTCGGCGGATGGCGGTCATTGCATAGAGCGGCAATGACATTAACTCCAAACCTAGATAAAGAGACAACAGCGAGTGTGCTGAAACAAGAATCATCATACCTAGTGTTGAAAACAGCCCCAGAACATAGTAATCACCTGTAGGCATTTGCCGTTCATCCAGATAGTTTTGGGAATAGACAAAACTTAATAAAACCGTGATATCAATAAACAGTTTCATTAAATGACTTATATCATCACTTATAAATAATTTGTTGAATATAAGTAACTTGTAGCTTCCTATAAATACAAAGCTTACTGCTGCAGAAACTATAATTCCTACACAAGATATGTAAAATGCAATTGATTTTAATTTATGACGAAAGAACAAATCAGAAAGCAACGCCAAACACGCGGTTATTAAAATAATCATTTCTGGTATTGCTACATGGATATTTTCTAGTAATGTCATCATATTTAACCTTGCTAAGGAACTTGATTGCAATGTAAGCCTATCGCAGTTCTTTGTTAGAGTTTAGATTTATCAGCCAGTGCCAAAGTATGACTTACAGTTTGATGCACAAACTCTAACATGGGTTTGGGATACACTCCTAGAGCAATGACCATTATTGCAAGCAATACATAAGCACTTAATTCAAAACCTGATATATCTTTTAAGGCAGCAACCTTTTTATTAGCTACAGGACCAAAAATAACTCTTTTGTACATCCATAGCGTATATGCTGCTCCAATAATCAATGTAGTTGCAGCCCAAAATGCAACCCAAAAACCAGCCTTTATACTACCTAATATCACCATAAACTCACCAACAAATCCGGATGTTCCTGGCAAGCCGGCATTCGCCATAGCAAAAAGCATAAAAAAAGAAGCAAATATAGGCATAGTATTTACTATTCCGCCAAAATCCGCGAGCTGCCTTGTATGCATACGATCATATATAAAACCTACACCTGCAAACATTGCACTTGAGACAAAGGCATGCGATATCATAACGACAATTGCGCCCTCAAGGATTAAACCGGCGTTGCTTAGTCCCCCATGACGAGCAATTGCAAATATAGCGAAACAGCCTAGAGTTACAAAACCCATATGTGAAATTGAAGAATATGCAATCAATTTTTTCATATCCTTCTGAATAATTGCAATGAGTCCTATATAAACCACTGCGATCAAAGATAAGGCAACCATCAGAGGAGCATATTTGCTGCAAGCGTCCGGGACTATTGGTAAAGAAAAACGGATAAATCCATAAGCACCCAGTTTTAGCAAAATTGCTGCTAAAACGACAGAACCACCAGCGGGAGCTTCAGTATGCGCATCTGGCAACCAGGTATGGACTGGAAACATCGGTATTTTTATTGCAAAACCTAAGAAAAATGCAATAAAAATCAATGTTTGTGCAGTCATGCCTAATTTGATAGCATAAAAGGTTTCAATCTTAAATGAACCTGCAATGTAGCCCATGTACAGGAAACTGGCCAGCATGAGAACTGACCCTAAAAAAGTATATAGGAAAAATTTTATTGCTGCATAAACTCTGTTATCAGAACCCCAAATACCTATAATCAGATACATTGGAATCAAAGTTGCTTCCCAGAAAATATAAAATACTATGGCATCCATAGCAGAAAATATACCGACCAGAAGGCCTTGCATAATTAAAAAGGCTGATAAATATTGGGAAACTTTTTTACTAATGCTATCCCATGTAGCCAAAATCACTATCAAATTAGTAAAAATGGATAAAACAATTAATAGTAAAGATAACCCATCAATACCAAGAGTATAATTAATACCCAGTGCCGGCATCCAGGGGATTTCCTCTATAAATTGCATGCCAAAAGATTGCAGATCAAATCCTTTAACTAAAGGTATGCAGAGCACTAAACAGAGAAGTATGGTGAATAATGTTAAATAACGCGATACATTTGGATTTTTATCATCCCCAGTCAGCAAAACAAAAACGCCACCCAATATAGGTAACCAAATTAATAAATTGAGCAAATAATGCATACCTTCACCTTATCTTCAGTCCAGGATTAACCAGCATAAAAAGGCCAGCAATCCAAACACCATTACTGTCGCATAATGATAGATGTACCCACTTTGTATCTTTCGCCCTTTCCCAGAGAACCAGCGAACCAGGCGTCCACTACCATTGACAACTGCACCATCAATTAGTTTTTGATCACCAATCTTGTAAAAAGCAATGCCTAATCCTCTAGCTCCTTTCACAAAGAACAACTCGTTAAAGCGATCAAACCCGTATTTATTGAGTAAAATAGAATAGATAATTGAAAAATACCTAGCTAAATAACCAGGAATAGATGGGACAGCGATATAACAAATCCAGGCAATAACTGCTCCGAGTACTGTAATCCAAAATGGCAAAGAATAAATCGCGTGAACAGCACTTGCAAATGGCGAACTTACTTCATGAGCAAGTTCAGCTAAAACATTATGCTCAGGTAAAACAAAAATTGATGAGCCTAAGAGGCTTGGTGTATCAAATAGAATAGGCATGTAAAGCACATAGCCTAAAATTATTGATGGGATAGCGAGCAATACTAATGGTAACCATACTACCCATGGAGATTCATGAAGATGACTTAATGTATGTTCATCCATACGTGGCTTACCATGAAATGTCATGAATAAGGATCTGAAAGTATATAATGCTGTAACCATAGCGCCTGCTGTTACACAAAAATAAGCATAACTGCTGCCGGGTATCTGGGAAAGCTGCGCTGCTTCAATAATGGTATCTTTTGAATAAAAACCAGCAAAAGGAGGAAATGCACACAATGCCAAACTGCCTATGACATAGGTTACATAGGTAATCGGCATTTTATTCCATAACCCACCCATTTTCCGCATATCTTGTTCATGATGCATGCCAATAATGACTGAACCAGCACCAAGGAACAATAGCGCTTTAAAGCAAGCATGCGTCAATAAATGAAACATACCGGCACTATAGGCTGAGGCACCCATTGCCACCATCATATAGCCTAGTTGTGATAAAGTAGAGTATGCTACCACGCGCTTTATATCGTTCATAACCAAAGCCAGTATTCCTGTAAACAATGCTCCTGTAGCACCAATTACTAATACTGTGCTAAGCGCAGCTGTAGACAATTCAATTAAAGGTGAGATGCGAGCAATCATGAAAACACCCGCTGTCACCATTGTCGCCGCATGGATTAGCGCTGAAATAGGGGTTGGACCCTCCATTGACTCAGGTAACCAAACGTGAAGTGGCACCTGTGCTGATTTGCCCATGGCGCCAACAAAAAGCAGCAGGCAAATAACTGTAATCAGGGACCAGGAGTAGCCGCTAAATAACTCTATGTTCTGGCTTGCTAAATAATTTGCGCTGGTAAATACTTTTTCATAATCAAGGCTTCCAGAATAAGCAAAAATTAAACCTATTCCTAATACAAATCCAAAATCTCCTACACGGTTTACAAGAAATGCTTTCAGGCTGCCTTCTATTGCAGATTCCTTTTGATACCAAAATCCGATTAATAAATAAGAAACAAGCCCAACCCCTTCCCAGCCAAAAAATAATTGCAGAAAGTTGTTTGCGCTAACTAACATGAGCATCATGAATGTAAATAAAGAGATATAACTAAAAAATCGCTGATAACCATCATCATCTGCCATGTACCCAATACTGTAGACATGGACTAACAAAGAAACAAAATTAACTATAACCAGCATCACAACGCTTAGAGGGTCTATTAAAAAACCAATATTAAATTCGTAGGGAATTAACGCCCCCCCGCTAGCCCAGTGGTAAACAAGACTATTAGTGTTTGGGATTGAACCAGAAAACAGGCCCCACGCAAGAAAAATTGAACAGGCTAAGGAAATAGCTACGCCTAAAATAGTTACAGTATGAGCTCCGACTCGTCCAATCTGGTTTCTAAAAAATCCTGCTATTGCAGAACCAACAAGGGGAGTCAAAACGATTACTAAGCAGACTTGTTGAATACTCACGATTTTAACCTTTTAAATGATTCATTTTATCAACGTCAATATTGCCTCTATTTCTATAGAGCAACATGACTATGGCCAAACCTATTGCTGCTTCCGCTGCAGCTACAGTTAAAATGAAAAAGACAAATACCTGTCCACCTACTTCATTGTAGTAATGAGAAAATGCAATAAAATTGGTATTCACGGCCAAGAGCATCAACTCAACACAAACAAGTAATAAGATGATATTTTTACGATTGAGCATAATACCAACGAGACTCAAGCCGAACAAAATCACTCCTAATACTAAATAATCATAAACAGGTATCATAAAGAATTCCCCAATAGCTATTTCTCTGACTTCATACTGATCAACTTCACTCGTTCTGCCCTTCGAGTCATAATTTGCTGAGTGATATCTTGTCGTTTTGACCTGATAGCCCCCCTATGCACCAAAGTAATTGCAGACACAATAGCCACTAGTAAAATGACGGCAGCTATTTCAAAGGCAAGAATATAATCTGTATAAAGGACCATTCCTAACTTTTCTGTGTTCGATGTAGCCTTTTCAGGTGTAACCAGCCCATCTTCGGTAGATAAATCCATTAATTGTGAGTTAACACTCAAAGGCTTTTCTTGAGTTTGCACACTGTTCTTAAATAAATCTTTAGGGATAGCTACCATTAATAACCCAGTCAATAAGGCAACTATTATTAATCCAAATGGTAGATATTTAATTAAATGACTTTTCATGCTTTCAATGTCAATGTTTAACATCATGACGACAAACAGAAATAAAGTCATGACAGCGCCAACATATACCAGGATAAGGATTAATGCTAAAAATTCAGCTTCAGCTAAAACCCATAAAACCGCACTGGTAAAAAAAGTGAGCACTAAAAACAAAACACAACGAACTGGATTGTTTTGGCTTATTACCATTACTGCCGACAGTACGGTCAATAATGCAAAGACATAAAAAATTGCTTGGATTACCCATTCATGCATAAATCACCCCATCAACGGTATTTTTCATCAGCAGCTCTGTCTGCTGCGAGTTGTGATTCCATCAAATCGCCTACTGCTAAAAGCTTCTCTTTTGTCATAATATTTTGACCACGTTCGCTGATATGGTAGTGATGAATTGGAGTGACAACGATCGAATCAACAGGGCAAGATTCTTCACATAATCCACAATTAATGCATTTAAACATATCAATATCATACCGAGTAGTACGGCGTGATCCATCGTCTCTTTGCTCTGATTCAATAGTAATAGCTAATGCAGGGCAAACGGCTTCACACAATTTACATGCAATGCAGCGCTCCTCACCATTGGGATAACGACGTAATGCCAAAAGCCCCCTGAATCTTGGAGAAAGTGGCGTTTGTTCTTCAGGAAACTGAACTGTTATTTTTTTCCTGAAAAAATACTTTACTGTTAACCATAAACCGGCTAATAGCTCTAACAGTAAGTAGGTACGAACATAGTGAATTATATAATGATATACTTTTTTCATCGGCTTCTCTTCTAACCGTCAAAACCATGGCTTGACATGAGCAACCACCATAAGGGCGGTTACTATTAACCAAACTATAGTAACAGGGATAAGTACCTTCCAGCCTAAACGCATAAGCTGGTCATAACGATATCGGGGGAAAGTAGCCCTTACCCACAAATACACAAAAAGGAAGAAACTAATTTTCAGAAGCAACCAAACAAATCCGGGTACTATAAAAAAGATTTGATCCAGGAACGTAATGCCTTCAAAAGGTGACAGCCATCCGCCCATGAATAAAATAGCCAAAACTGTTGAAATCAAAATCATACTGGCGTATTCAGAGAGAAAGAATAAAGCGAATCCAATGCCAGAATATTCTACATGGAAGCCAGCAACAATTTCTGATTCACCTTCTGCCAAGTCAAAAGGAGCTCTGTTAGTTTCTGCAATACCGGAGATCCAGAAAACCAAGAATAGGGGGAGCAAGGGAATAAACCACCAATGCAGCATTCCACCTTTTTGAGAATTAACAATATCAGTCAAGTTCATGCTTCCAGCGGCCAAGAGCACACCAACAAGAGCAAATCCCATAGCAATTTCGTAAGAGACTGTTTGGGCAGTACTACGCAGTGCGCCAAACATGGCATATTTGGAATTCGATGCCCATCCTGCAATAAGAACACCATATACGCCCAACGAACTCATGGCAAATAAGTATAAGACCCCTGCGTTAATATTTGCCAGGACAATACCTTCCTGAAAAGGGATTACCGCCCAACCGACTAAGGAGGGGACTAAAGCAAAAAGTGGAGCAATAACAAAAAGGTATTTATTTGATCGAGTGGGAACTATGATTTCTTTAGTTATTAATTTCAATAAATCAGCAAATGGCTGTAGCAAGCCCTTTAAACCAACCCTGTTCGGGCCGATACGCACTTGAATATAGCCAATCACTTTACGCTCCGCATAGGTTAGGTAGGCCACGGAAATCAGTAAAGGGACAACTATCACAAGAATTTTAATAATAATCCAAATTAGTATGCCAATAGTATGAAGCATTTTTATACCTTTCTAGCGCTTTATTGTTATTGCAGCAAACGAGTGACCAAGGTCAACTGTTTCTGGCATTGCATTTGCCACCCACACAACATCAACCGCAATGCGCTCATCACGTTTTAGCGGCAATGTTATCTCAATATCTCCTTGAGATACAGTAGCAATTTCTTCTAATTTCAATCTATCTGCCGTTGATGGATGAATTCTTATACAGGCAGATTCAGATGCGGCACATAATTGTAACTCTTTTGCATTTCTAGTAATAGCATCTATTCGATAAAGAGGCCACTCTCCAACTCTTACCAGTGATTGATTAATGACAGGCAATGATTCAGGATAGTAAGGTTCGTATTCGTGCTCCATTGTCATCGATACTGCTTCTTTGACTTCCTCCAAGATGTCCTCTGTTGAGGTATAATCAAATTTTTTGCAGTGCAATAAATTACCCAAAACACGAAGCACCTTCCAGGCTGGCCGTGATTCGCCAAATGGCAGCATGGCTCCTTTTACTGTTTGCCAGGTATTATCAATGTTTATGTATGTTCCAGATGTTTCAGCATAAGGAGCGATCGGTAGAATAACATCTGCATAATCATGCATGGATTCATGCTCATAGGCTGATAAGAGTACAACAAACTCTGCAGCTAACATTGATTGCCTTGCCCCGGCTGGATTTGCAAAATCATAGCCTGGTTCAACACCCATGAGTAAATAACCTTTTAACTTGGAATTTAACGCTTCTTGTACATTGAAACCTGGCTCTGCAATTGATTTCCCAGCAACTGTTCTATGCGGCAGCATACCTGCAATGCATGCGCCCGCGCTGTTTGCTCCAGTCGTTAATCTGACTAATTTGGCTCCACTAAGTTTTTGAACAATAGCCACCAAAGTACGCAATAAGGAAGCTTCTGGATGATTTTCAACTATTGCTCCGGTTATCAAACAGGCTTTCTCTTCTTTTAATGATTGTGCTATTTGTTTGGTTTGTTTATCTACTTCCAAACCTATTAACAGTTTTTGAACTTCTTCTGGAAGCGATGCCAATTCGGTTGTAAGCGCTAAGGCTAATTTAGCTAATTGCATCGGCATTTCCAAAGGAGAAATAATGACTCGTCCGGATAAATCAAAATGATAATCAAAATCTACTGGATTAAGGGCATAAATTTTTGCGCCATTGCGAAAAGCTTTTCTTACCCTTGTTCCTGCCAACGGCACTTCTCTATGAATATTGCATCCTATTAACAGAATTGAATGCTGATGATCTATCTCTGCGTAAGGCAAAGTGCTTACTGGCGTAGTAGGTAAAAATGCCTGATCTCTAAAATCAATTTGTTGTAACCGGTGATCTAGATTTTGAACACCTAGCTCTCTCATTAATTTTTGCAGTAAATACATTTCTTCCAGGGTAGAAGAACTGGACGCAAAAGCGGCCATTTGCTCTGGGCCATGTTGTTTGATAACTCGGCTTATCCCTTCTGCGGCAAACTTAAGTGCGGTTTCCCAATCAACCGCTTCCCATTGGCCATTTTTTTTGATTTGTGGTTTGCTCGCCCTTGAAACCGCATTTAACCCCAAATAGCTAAATCTGTCTCTGTCTGAAAGCCAGGTTTCGTTGATAGATTCGTTTTCCCTGGGAACTACACGCATTAATTTATTATTTCTTGTATGAATATGAACATTTGACCCCAAGCAATCATGAGGCGCAACACTATCATGCTGAGTCAATTCCCATGCACGGGCTTTAAACCGATAAGGCTTCGAAGTTAAGGCGCCAACAGGGCACAAGTCTATGATATTCCCTGAAACTTCCGATGTCATACTGTGTTCTACATAAGTACCAATCTGCGTCTTTTCGCCACGGCCGGTAGCTCCCAGCTCTCTTACCCCTGCAATTTCCTCGCCGAAGCGCACGCAGCGTGTACAATGGATGCAACGTGTCATTTCAGTAGATATTAGTGTTCCTAAATTCTCATCGTCTACCGCACGCTTGGTTTCTGTGTACTCTGATTTATCAGCGCCAAACCCCATAGAAATATCTTGAAGCTCACACTCTCCACCCTGATCACAGATAGGGCAATCCAAAGGATGATTTATCAAGAGAAATTCCATTACTACCTTTTGGGAGTGTATAGCCTGCTCTGACTTTGTAAATACTTTCATCCCATTAGTTATAGGTGTAGCACAAGCAGGAACCGGTTTCCTCCCATTTTCCACTTCGACCAAACACATGCGACAATTAGCTGCCACAGATAATTTTTTATGATAGCAAAAACGTGGAATATAGATGCCAGCCTCATCAGCAACCTCTATAATCATTTTACCGTTTTCTGCTTCAAATGTTTTACCGTCGATTTCAATAGTAGCCATGGTCTAACCTTCTTAATTATGCTGCGACGATCGAGCGTTTATGCTTTATGAAATATTCAAATTCATCATAGAAATGTTTAACAAAACTCTGTACTGGCCAAGCTGCTGCCTCGCCTAATGCACAAATGGTTCTTCCCTCTATGTTATTCGCCACATTCACTAATTTCTCCACGTCTCCCGGCTCGCCATGACCGTTTATAATTCTGTGTAATAACCTGACTAACCAACCTGTGCCTTCCCGACAAGGTGTGCATTGTCCACAGGATTCATCCATGTAGAACTCAGAAATACGATACAAAGCATCCACCATGCAGGTGGTTTCATCCATGATAATGACTGCGCCTGAACCCAAGCCTGAGCCGGCTTTCTGTATACTGTCATAATCCATATCCAGCCCCAGCATGACGTCGCCTGGGAGCACTGGCATAGAGGAACCACCAGGAATCACGGCTTTGATTTTTCGGCCTTTAATCACGCCGCCAGCCAGATCAAGTAGCGTTTTGAATGGCGTGCCCAAGGGAATTTCATAGTTACCAGGTTTGTTAACATGGCCGCTAACACTAAAGCATTTGGCACCGCCATTGTTCGGTTTACCTAATTTTAAAAACCATTCTCCACCTTTTTCCATAATAACCGGAACAGACGCAAATGTTTCCGTGTTATTTATGGTTGTCGGTTTACCATACAAGCCATAATTTGCCGGGAATGGTGGTTTAAAACGAGGCATTCCCTTTTTTCCTTCAATTGAGTTAAGCAATGCAGTTTCTTCACCGCAAATGTAAGCACCAGCGCCTAAATGATTATATAAATCAAAATCAAAGCCGGAGCCTAATATATTTTTACCTAGCAAGCCAGCATCGTATGCTTCTTTTATTGCAGCCTCAGTACGCTCAAAAGGTAGCCAGAATTCTCCTCTTATGTAGTTGTAACCAACCGTGGCGCCCATAACATACCCAGCTATGGCCATTCCTTCGATTAATTGGTGAGGATTTAAAGTAAGAATCTCTCTGTCCTTACAAGTACCCGGTTCACCTTCATCAGAATTACATACTACGTATTTTTGAACAGGGGAGTTTCTATTCATAAAACTCCATTTTAAACCGGTTGGGAATCCAGCCCCTCCTCGTCCGCGCAAGGCAGAAGTTTTCAACTCTTCAATTATTAATTGAGGTGATGTTTGCTCTTTTAAAATTTTTCGCCATGCGCTATAGCCACCAATACTTTCATAAGTTGATAGCGACCAGGACTCTGGTAAATGAAATGTTCGGTAACAAACTTGATTTAGTTCAACCATGGCAAACACCTTTATTTTCTATTGGTACTGTTCCAATACTTTATCTATAGATTCAGCAGTCAAATTTTCGTGATAATCTTTATCAACTTGCATCATTGGCGCATTCACACAAGCACCCAAGCATTCAACTGATCTTAAAGTAAATCGACCATCTTCTGTTGTTCCACCTAGATTAACACCCAATTTTTTTTCTAAATGTTCAACAACGCCAGCAGAATCCCTCAGCATGCAAGAAATATTGGTACAAACATTAATTAAATGTCGCCCCACTGGCTTGTGTTCATACATTGTATAAAAACTTGCTACTTCATAAACTGCGATGGGCGGCATATCAAGATATTCAGCTACTGCATTCATTAATTCCGTTGTTAAATGACCATGTTCTTCTTGTACTATTCGAAGAGCACTCATGACCGCGGATTGTTTTTGATCTTTGGGATATTTTGATATCCAATGATCAATATCGAGCATACGGTTTGCCGGCATCAATTGACTTAATATTTTTGCTGAATTAGCAGACATTTCGAAACCTTTATATCGTTTATTATCTCTTAATACACTTTAAGCAAGCATGTCGTTAAATTAACGATCAATTTCTCCAAACACTATATCTTGACTTGCCAATATAGCCACTCCATCAGCTAGCATGTGACCTCTAACCATATCATCAAAGCTTGATAAATGAGCAAAGCCTGGAGCTCTTATTTTCAGACGGTAAGGTTTATTAGCTCCATCTGACACCATATAGATCCCAAACTCGCCCTTTGGCGCTTCAACAGATGAATAAACTTCACCTCGCGGTAAACAAAAGCCTTCGGTAAATAATTTAAAGTGATGAATTAATGCTTCCATGTCATGTTTCATTACTACACGGCGTGGAGGCGACACTTTATAATCATCGACTTTTACTGGACCAGGATGCTTGCGCAACCATTCAATACATTGCCTTATAATTCGATTGGATTGTCTCAATTCCTCGACTCTTACCAAATATCGATCATAACAATCCCCTGTCTTGCCAACAGGAATATCAAATTCAACCCTGTCGTAAGCAGCATAGCTTTGTTTCTTGCGTAAATCCCAGGCAATACCGGAGCCTCTTAACATTGGTCCGGTAAACCCCCATTGCAGCGCATTTTCAGGTGAAACGACACCAATATCTACAGTACGTTGCTTCCATATACGATTATCGGTCAACAATGTTTCGTATTCATCCACACAGTGGGGAAATCGTTCAGTAAAGTCCCAAAGAAAATCCAAAAGACTGCCCTGACGATTGTGATTCTTTTTTTCAATCTCTCTTTCGCTATGCCATCTTGACGGTTTGTATTGAGGCATAGTATCTGGCAAGTCTCTTGCTACCCCTCCTGGCCTATAGTAGGTAGCATGCATACGTGCTCCTGAAACTGCCTCGTAGCAATCAAACAAATCTTCTCTCTCTCTGAAACAATAAAGAAACACTGTCATTGCACCAATATCCAATGCAGTAGCTCCTAACCACAAGAGATGGTTCAGAATTCGAGTCACCTCATCAAACATAGTTCGTATATACTTGGCTCGCAAAGGCGGTTCTATACCCAATAATTTCTCAATCGCCATGACATAAGCATGCTCATTGCACATCATTGAGACGTAATCTAATCTGTCCATGTAACCAATGCTTTGAATGTAAGGCTTGGTCTCAGCCAATTTTTCCGTTGCACGATGAAGCAATCCAATATGTGGATCAGCACGAACGATAGTTTCACCCTCTAACTCAAGAACCAATCTTAAAACACCATGTGCAGCAGGATGTTGTGGGCCAAAATTCAAGGTATAATTTTTAAGTTCAATCATTTTTGCTACCTTCATTACCTATGTAGCGGTTATCGTTACGAATAACCTTTGGAACTACAATTCTTGGCACAATGTCTACAGGGGCATATATTACCTTTTGCAGTTTTGCATCATATCTCATTTCTACCTCTCCACTGAGTGGAAAATCCTTGCGGAAAGGGTGGCCTATAAAACCATAATCCGTCAGTAGCCGTCTTAAATCAGGATGGCCATCGAATAAAATTCCATATAAATCATAAGCTTCCCGCTCAAACCAGTTAGCAGACTTCCATAAATGATGTACTGATGGAACAATTAAATGGGATTCTTCTACAAATAATTTGACTCGTAAACGATGATTTTTTTTGGTTGATAATAAATGATAGACTACGGCGAATCGTGGTTTATTTACAGCATAAGCCTTGGCTTCCTGACGCTCGACACCTCGTGAAAATCCATGTTCTGTCGCAGACTCTGTTTCCCAATCATAATCACCATAATGCAAATAATCTACGCCACAGAGATCAATTAACTGATCGAAAGAAAATTCCTCTCTGTCTCTCAACTCAATCATAACAGGCAATAAATTTTGCACCTCACACTCAATAGTTACCTCACCATATGCGGAGGTTAACTCGGTAATATGATTTGCTAAATCAGCTTGTAGCTTTTCAATCAAATACTCATTTTTTGTCATCTAATCTGCACCCTTAATGAGCTTATGCCTCTAAAACAGGTTTTCGCCTGATTTTATTCTGTAGTTGAATAATGCCATATAACAACGCTTCTGCTGTTGGTGGACAGCCAGGAACATAGACATCGACTGGCACAATACGATCGCAGCCACGAACCACTGAATAGGAATAATGATAATATCCCCCACCATTGGCACAAGACCCCATCGAAATAACCCAGCGTGGTTCTGGCATCTGATCATAAACTTTTCTGAGTGCCGGGGCCATTTTGTTACATAAAGTCCCTGCTACAATCATGACATCTGACTGGCGTGGACTGGGGCGGAAAATAATACCAAACCTGTCCAAATCATAGCGTGCTGCTCCCACGTGCATCATTTCCACGGCACAGCAAGCTAAGCCAAATGTCATTGGCCACATGGAGCCACTGCGTGCCCAACCAACCAATTTTTCGACCGTAGTTAACTCAAAACCTTTTTTTTCTAGTTCTGCAACCGCCATAGTTCGCCTCTAAGCAGTTAAATAATTAATAATCCAGTTTTTTACATAACCATTATTACAATGGCTTAAAATATAATCTCAGCTATCGTTTTGGCAAAGGATGACCAAGTTTTAAAAACCAACCTAAAAATCCATCAGGTTCATCTAAAAGCAAAAAGCTCTGTAATGATTTGCCAAGCGTCCTTTGCTTCCCATAGTAATGGCTAAAATGAAAGATTAAATCAAATATTTTAAAAGAATGAAAGAACCTTATTCCCACTCTAGGGCGCCTCTTTTCCATTCATAAATAAAACCTATAACCAACAGTCCAAGAAATAACATCATAGCATAAAAGCCAAACCATCCTATTTTACGTAATGCCAAGGCCCAAGGAAAAAAGAATGCTGTTTCCAGATCAAAAATAATAAATAAAATAGCCACCAGATAAAACCGTACATCAAACGGGATATGGGAGCTTTCAAAGGCGCCAAAACCACACTCATAGGGGGAGTTTTTAGCGCTATCCGGACTATGCTTGGAAAGCAAAGAACCAGCGCCTATCATTACTGCACCTAAAATCAAGGCAACAATTATAAAAACGAGAACGGGTAGATATTGAGATAGCATCAGTTCACCTTGCTCGATTTAAAATGGTGCCGAAGGCCGGACTCGAACCGGCACGGCTTGCGCCACCGCCCCCTCAAGACGGCGTGTCTACCAATTTCACCACTTCGGCTTATTTTTATTTTTGTTATCCTGAGTTCATCACAAAAGACAACAGCCCTAAAGACACTACATCTTTTTAGTTACTTCTTATTATTTTTTTCAACTGGCACTGGGACTGAACTGACTGGAGCACCGGTTTGTTGAGGAATAGCTAACTGTCCTGCCTTTTGGTTCTGCGTAGAAACCATATAAGACAGCATCAAACTGGTAATAAAAAAAGTTATTGCCAGACCACCAGTTAACTTGAACAAGAAGCCACCAGTACCTTGACTTCCAAATAACGTGTTTGATGCGCCAGAACCAAAAGCAGCACCTATATCAGCACCCTTGCCATGTTGGATAAGAACCAAGCCTATTAAAATTACAGCAATTAAGACATGAATCATTAATATCAATTGATACATTTCACAATTTCCACAAATTGTTTTGCATTCAACGATGCTCCACCCACTAACCCTCCATCAATATCTGGCATGGAAAATAAGGCTTTTGCATTATTTTCATTAACACTGCCACCATATATGAGCGTCAAATGTTTCGCATCGCTATCATTTATTTCTCCAACCAGATCTCTAATAAACTGGTGTATTTTTTGTGCCTGTTCAGGTGTAGCAGTTTTTCCTGTCCCAATTGCCCATACAGGCTCATAAGCCACTACGCAATCACGAAAACAATCTTTCCCTTTTGCACTCACTGCGAGCACCTGTTGAGCAATAACCTGCTCTGTTTTTCCATTCTCTCTTTCAGAAAGAGTTTCACCAACACAAAGAACAGGTATCATACCATGATCTTTGACATGGTGGAATTTTTGCGCCACAAAATTTTCATCTTCATGAAAAAATTGCCTGCGCTCCGAGTGTCCTACCAGAACATATCGGCAATCAAAATCTTTAAGCATGGGAGCTGACAGTTCACCTGTGTAGGCACCATAATCTTTCGGATAAACATTTTGCGCACCTACTACAATCTTCCCCGTCCTTAAGCAGTCTCTTACCTTGGGTATATAAATGCTGGGAGGCATTACAGCAACCTGTGCTGCGCAATCAAAGCCAATTAATTCCTCAATTTGCGAAACCAATTCAGTCACCTGTTGAATCTGGCCATTCATTTTCCAGTTACCAGCAACTATCTTTTGCCTCACACTCCCTCCAATAATTTCTAGTATAGGCGGACAAAATCCTTTCTATTATTTCCAGCCTATCAGTAAACAACTGATAGTGTGCAGCTGTGCAATATACCGAAACTTCACTCAGATGTGTAGCTTTATCTATGTTTTTTTTCAGAATTAATTATTCATTTTTTTTGCAAAAAATACATTTTTCTACTTGCTTAGTGGTTTGATTTCGATAGAATCCTACTATGATTTAACCAGGAGGGTTTTATAATGAACGAAATCATACTGCACTTAATGAATGAAATCTCTACCTTGACTCCACCAATTAACCCCTTAAATTTAAAGCAAATATTTAGTTCAACCCTACTGCCGGAAGGAAAAGCTCCTGTTGAAGTTGAATCCCAGTTAAATCTTTTATTGTTAATTAAAAAATATGTTGATGAATATTCCAGTTTAGCTGAAGAACAAGAAGAGTATAAAAGAAAAAAACACAAACTAGATGAGGTCATGAAAAAAGGAGAAGAACTGCAAAGAAAAATTTCTGATTTGGCTAAAAAAATTGAGCACGCAAAAAATGAATTAAATCCTTTATACAAAGAAATCGAGCCTAAAGCGAACGAAGTCCTGTCCAAACAAAATCCATTAGCGCCTCCTTATAAATTCCCTGAATACGGAGAGGTTCAAAAATCAATCGTGGTTGGGCACTACAGTTATCTCTTCAAAACCAGTAAGGAAATAGAAACTACACGTGCCAAATTAAAGCTGGTTTTGCTGAAAAATAAATGGAATGCCTTAATGGCAGATTTGTCTCAGTTCGGCATTCAACCCCCTGTGGAAGAAGATGCTGTTGATAGTTTACAAAAATTTATAGCTGCAGTTGAATTGGAAATTAAAAAATTAACTCGCGCTTGTGAAAAATGGGATGAATTGCAAAAGCGATTCGCCAAACAATTATCTGCAACTGATATTAATAAAAAAGAGACTGAGCTAGAAAAACAAATTGAACTATTGCTTAAAGACCTGGGTCGTATTGAAACCGTAGTAACTAACCACTCCCTGGCACCCGATTTAAAAGCAGAGTTAACCAGGAAATTTCAAGAAAGTGAAGACACTCAAGGATTGATACAGGAATACCAAAACCAGATTGATGGATTATTATCTAATTTTAACCCATCTTCCTGGCTTTCATGGTATTCGGATTCTAATTATTCTGATAATCAGCAAAAACTTAAGAATTCAGTTAGCTTCCTGCAATTATTAGCTCAACAAAAAGAGCTAAAAATCAAACATCATGAACTTGTGAAACAGCAAGAACTGTTGATTAAAGCGATACCAGAAACTCCTTCAAATGAAGAGGATATATCTATTTATAAAAAATTAGTTCCTGATGCCATTGACCTGATAAATGAAATACCAATAGAAAGTATACCAAATTTTGTTTTACCAAGTGGCCTTTCTTATGACTCTTCGCCGGCCGATTTTTATTTGGTACTTCTCATTCTCATGCCAAAAGTTTCGGAAAAGAAGGAACAATTTTCACAAGCGTTGGAAAAACTTCAAGAAATGCCTGCTCTGGGCAAACAAATACAACAACTAAGAAGTGGATACGATTTACCTATAACTATGGATGTACAACTTCCAAGTTTGCAAGAAGCTGAAGAAAGTAAAGATTCATTGAATGAAGAGGATCCACTTAAAGAAGAGTTAAAAAGCCAGATTAAACTATGCCAATCTTATCTTGAAACAGCCAAGCAAATTGATTTGCTTATGAAAGATCATGGACAAACAACCAATGAAGCAAAAGCACTTATTGAGCAATTACGTTTAATTTCAAATCAACCACTAAAGAACGAAGACATAAACTCTATTAAAGAAGATTTATCTACTCTTGCCAATCAAATCCAATCCCTTGTGTCTGAATTAAATCAATTACCTTTGCCTAATCTGTCCGGTGAAAAAATTGATCCTCCATTGGAAAAACAGGAAATAGCAGTAGATAAAACAATCCCTCTTACTGTGGAATTGATGCACCCTGCCCAAGTAATTCAGATAGGCAATGATTCTCCCATAGAAAAACAGCAGCTAGACAATGAGGAAGAAACGCCGGTTGTTCTGGAATCATTACGCCCCCGTCCAGTCATTCATAAGGAATCTGAATCTATCACCCAAAAACTGCAAGTAGACAATGGACAAGAAATGCCGGTTGTTCTGGATTCAACATGCACTCCTCAAGCCATTCATAAGGAACTTGAATCTACCACTGAAAAACTGCAAGTAGACAATGGACACGAAATACCGGTTGTTCTCGAGTCAACACGCTCTCCTCAAATCATTCATACTGAGTCTGAATCTGTTGGTAAAAAACAGCATGTAGAAGTAGAGCAAGAGATACCAGTCACACTGGAATTAATACGACCCTCTTCTATGGTTGAAAAGGATTCCGTGGCTACTGTAGAAAAACAGCAAGTAACTGAGAGACAGGAAACACCAATCGTCCTTGAATCAACACGACTCTCTCCTATGGTTCAGAAAGACACTGGGCTTTCTGGCGAAAAGCAACATAAAGAGATAGAACAAGAAATATCTGTCGTTACGGAATTAACACCCCACACCCAAGTGGTTCGGCAAGGCTCTGAGTCCAGTTTAGAACAACAAGTACCCAACGGACAAGAAACACTGGCTGTTGTCAAATCAAGCCCATCGGAACCATTGAGACCATCAACCCCTGAAGTTCCAGCTATATCCAGGAAACCAAATGGCTTGTCATTATTTAATGGTCACGATGAATTATCAGAAGATAATATTTTAGCCTTTTTTGATGAGGCTGGTAATCAAATTAGCATCTCATCTGAAGAAGATTCTGAGACGTTTACCGTAGACAGGGGAAAAGTAATTTCCTCAGGGATTGATAAAGCATTTAAAGAAAAGCCTGTTTCTACAGGCCATGAGTTAGATAAATTATCAAATCCTCAACACCAGGAATCTGCCCCTAGCATCTCCCCTTTACCACCATCTTCTATCCTGCTTAAGCAAAAATTAGATTCATTTCATGTACAAAACATGGAATATATAAAGCAACATTCAGAAGAAATACAGCTATGGTATAAAGGTTTATATGATGCAGCGCAAAGTTCTTGTGTAAATGAGGCATTGGGTCTTAAAGCACTTCATCTTTTAAAAGACATCTTGTTTGAATTAAAAAATCAAAATGATTTATCTGTATTACTAGCTTACAAGCGCATGTGCCCAAACCCATTGCAAGATATACAAAATATTCTCCGCTTAAAACCTGCTCTGCCTATAGTTGATGAATCGATTGATGAAGAACAGCAATTAAAGAATTGGCCTGAAGAATTGCAAAAATTTCATCAGCAATATGTAAAATTGAAAAAGGAACATCCATTGGAAGCTGAATTATTTATTCAGGCAATCCATTCACTTATTTCAATTAAACATTTGATGGAACTCCCTGATGCAAAAACTTCAAACCGAGAAGCCATGCCTCTCATTACTCAAGATCCCCGATATGAACCTTTAAAACGGCATAGAGGATTTATAAGAGCATGGGAATATATTGAAGATTTTTTCCGAATGTTAATAGGTAAGTTAACAGGGCAAGATGAATATGAGTATTCAAAAAGGCCTTGTTTTTTCAAAACAAGATCTCACCGATTACTTGAAGAGGTTGACACAATACTCCACTCCATGGCTCCAACAAGTAGTTAATACCTTATACTGTGAAACAGAGGGGCTTTTGAAAAAGCCCCTGCATTAGAACTTAAAAAGACAGATGCTCAAGTGGACGGTAGGCTCTCAGTCATTTTTTTATCGATCTGACTGATGTCATCACATAACATTTGTGCTTGTTGCTTGACTATCGATGCATTAGCACCTTCCACCATAACTCTCAGTAAAGGCTCAGTGCCAGAAGGTCTGAGTAACACTCTACCCTCTCCATTAAGATGTTTTTCCAAATTTTTAACCGCCTGAATTACATCAGGATTAGAGGCTAACAAGGCAGCATTATTCGTTTTTAAATTCACTAAAGTTTGAGGTAACAATTGAATACCTGCAGTTAACTCATGCAGTGCTTTATTTTGCTTCACCATGATTGAAAGAACTTGCAGTGCTGCTACAATTCCATCACCTGTTGTTGTTTTATCCAAACAAACAATATGTCCAGAAGTTTCACCTCCAATCTTCCAATCTTTCTCTCTTAGCGTTTCAAGAACATACCTGTCACCTACTTTTGAGCGTTGAAAAGGAACCCCCAATGAGGTAATTGCTAATTCAAGACCATAATTACTCATCAACGTGCCTACGACCCCTCCATGCAGTACTCCTCGTTGGTGTCTGTCCTTGGCAATGATATAAATAATTTGATCGCCATCTACGAGATTTCCCAGTGAATCCACTAAAATAACTCGATCCCCGTCTCCATCCAAACCAATACCAATATCAGCCCCAACAGCAATCACCTTTTCTCTTAATAATTCAGGCGCTGTCGAACCACATTCTTGATTGATATTAAAACCATCTGGTTTAATTCCTATAGGAACTACATCAGCACCCAATTCAGAGAATACATTTGGGGCGATATGATAGGTTGCCCCGTTGGCGCAATCCACAACTATTTTCAAATTGGATAGTCGAGATAGGGAAGGAATCGTAGATTTACAAAACTCTATGTAACGACCCGCTGCATCATTAATACGTGTTGCTTTACCCAGCTTGGCTGAAGGTACAGTTTGCAACTGTTTTTCTAATTGGGCTTCAATTGCAAGCTCTACACTATCCGGAAGTTTTCCTCCATCAGCAGAAAAAAATTTAATGCCATTGTCTTCAAATAAATTATGAGAAGCGCTAATCACGATGCCTGCATTAGCCCTCAATGTTTGTGTTAGATAGGCTATTCCAGGAGTAGGCATTGGTCCTAATAATGCCACATCAACTCCAGCTGCGGACAAACCTGCTTCCAAAGCCGACTCCAACATATAGCCAGACACTCTGGTGTCCTTACCAATCACTACCTTTTTCCTCGCTCCGTTCGCAAGAACGCAGCCTACTGCCCAGCCTAATTTTAAAACAAATTCAGGGTTAATATTTGATAATCCAACGTGACCCCGTATTCCATCCGTACCAAAATATTTACGTTGACTCATCCTTACCTACCTTATTATTTAATTTTTCTAATCTCAGTTGTCTTCTGATCATTTCATGAGCTATTAACCGATTTCTTTAGCAGCTTGATAAATTGCATTAATCATAGTTAATGCTTGATTCGTTTCATCCACATCATGTGTCCTGATAATTGCAGTGCCTTTAAGAGCAGCATATATTCCTAGCGTAATACTTCCAATCAAACGTTGCTCAACTTCATTATTCAATACAGCACCAATTGTGCTTTTGCGTGAAACGCCCAAAAGAATTGGCAATCCAAAAGAACGCAATTCGTTCAGATGATAAATTAATTTTAGGTTATCTTTAACGCGCTTTCCAAAACCAAAGCCAGGGTCAAGAATTAATTTATTCTTATTCAGCCCAGCTTTCTGGCATTTATCGATGCGCTCTTTAAAAAAATGCTGTAATTCCTTCATTATTCCTTCTGGGTAAGAAGGATTTTCTTGCATAGTTCGCGGCTCTCCTTTCATGTGCATTAAACAAACAGGAACATCTAACTGCGCAGCAACATTCAGAGCACCATCCCTTCTTAAAGCATAAACATCATTTATAACATTCGCACCAGCATCGATTGCCGCTTCCATCACCTCTGGCTTATTAGTATCAATAGAAATACACACATCTGCGAGGACACGAAGTTGTTTGATTACGGGAAGAACTCTTGATAGTTCAACATCTAAAGGGACTGGGGGAGCACCAGGTTTGGTTGATTCCCCACCAATATCAATGAGATCAGCTCCACATGCAATTAATTTTAAGGCCTGATCACAGGCGCTATCAACAGACAGATACTTGCCACCATCATAAAATGAGTCCGAGGTAACATTTAACACACCCATAATTAATGGCTTTTCAAAAACCAAGGAGGAAGGAGGTTGGCTCTTTCGCTCAAGCCAACCGAGGAACTGTTCAGAATTCACAGGGTACTCTCGATAAATAACTACTGATAAAATTAATGTCCTTCTGCCGGATTTTCTATTGTTTCGCCATTAATAGGCTTTGCAGGAGCATCATTAACCGACTCAGCCTTATCCATCGGTTTTGTTGACCCCCAATCCTCCGGAGGGGTAGGCTCTTTACCAGACATAATTTCTTGAATTTGATTGGTGTCTATCGTTTCGTATTTGATGAGGCTTTGAGCCATTAAATGTAATTTATCGATATTAGTTTCCAATATTTCTTTTGCTCTTTGATAGTTCCTGTCAATAATAGCACGAACCTCGTCATCAATTTGCTGTGCTGTTCTATCGGACATCTCCTTATGTTTATTCACTGAGCGTCCTAAAAATATTTCTTCCTCTTCCTCACCAAAAGTTAGAGGACCTAAAGCAGATAAGCCCCAAGTTGTAACCATTTTGCGAGCAATCTCAGTAGACCGCATAATGTCATTGGAAGCACCCGTTGTCACACTTTCAGGACCAAAAATTAATTCCTCTGCAATTCGACCACCAAACAGACTGCATAATTGACTTTCCAAACGGCGTTTGCTGTGACTATATCTGTCTTGTTCTGGTAAAAACATAGTTACACCCAAAGCTCGGCCTCGAGGAATTATTGATACTTTATAAACTGGATCATGCTCAGGAACTGACAGACCAACGATAGCATGACCTGCTTCATGATATGCGGTGAGTTTTTTCTCGTTATCATCCATTACCATGGAGCGTCTTTCAGCCCCCATCATAATTTTATCTTTTGCTTTATCCAGTTCAATCATACCCACTTTGCGTTTATTAGCCCTGGCAGCAAATAATGCCGCTTCATTAACAAGATTGGCTAAATCCGCTCCTGAAAAACCTGGGGTACCGCGTGCAATAGCTTTCACTTCTACATGGCTATCTACAGGGACCTTTTGTAAATGAACTTTTAATATTTGCTCACGACCTCTGATATCAGGCAAAGGAACAACGACTTGACGATCAAAGCGGCCGGGACGTAAAAGCGCGGGGTCCAAAACATCGGGACGGTTAGTTGCCGCTACGACAATAACTCCTTCATTACCTTCAAATCCATCCATTTCAACAAGCAATTGGTTAAGTGTTTGCTCGCGTTCATCATGACCGCCACCCAAGCCGGCGCCTCTGTGTCTACCTACTGCATCGATTTCATCTATAAAGATGATACATGGCGCATGCTTTTTGGCTTGCTCAAACATATCACGCACTCGGGACGCACCGACCCCAACAAACATCTCAACAAAATCAGAACCTGAAATGGTAAAGAAAGGGACTTTCGCTTCCCCGGCAACTGCCCTGGCTAATAATGTTTTACCTGTACCAGGGGAACCGACCAGCAAAACACCGCGGGGAATGCGTCCACCCAAATTTTGAAACTTTGTTGGATCACGTAAAAAATCGACAAGCTCTTTCACTTCTTCTTTGGCTTCATCAACACCTGCAACATCTGCAAAGGTGACTTTAACCTGATCTTCACCTAATAGCCGAGCTCTTGATCTGCCGAAAGACATTGCGCCGCGACCACCGCCGCCTTGCATTTGGCGCATGAAAAATATCCATACACCTATCAATAACAACATTGGGAACCAGTTAATAAATAAATGCAAAAGGAAACTTTCCTGTTGTTTTTCCTGACCACTGACATCGACTTTGCTTTTCAACAATTCGCCTAACAAAGCATTGTCTTGCATCGGCATGTACGTGACAAAGCGTTTATTATTCTTGGTTACGCCCTTGATGATTTTGTTATCCTCAATCGTAACAGAGTTAATCATCCCTTGATCCACTTCCTGTAAAAACTGGCTATAAGAAATTTTCTCAGCAACTGAGTTACGAGGACCAAAATTACTGAAAACAGAGACAAGAACTATCGCTATTATCAGCCACAAAAATAAATTTTTAACCATGTCGTTCAATGTATTAACCTCGTTAGTTACTTACAATTTTGTTGCGAGACCCAAAATAGCTCTTGCACAGCTCATATCATCCAAAACAACGCCAAGCATATTTTAAATATATATAAAACTACTATAAATTATAGCCCTTTGCCAGCAAATAGGTTTCTTTTGAACGAGATCTTGAAGCGGATGGCTTACGGATTACCACTTTTTCAAAAGACGCTCGTGCCTGTTTGACTAATTCATCAAAACCCGAGCCATGAAAAATTTTAACTAGCATATTACCACCGGGTTTTAACATTTTTTCCGCGAAATCAAAAGCCAGCTCTACCAGATACATGGCTCTTGGAATATCTATTGCTGAGCTTCCACTCATATTTGGGGCCATATCCGATAATAACAAGTCTAAAGTCCTTTGAGGAATCAAATTAATTAATTCTTGCAAGACATTATCTTCACGAAAATCCCCAAGGATAAACTCCACATTAGGCAAAGCATCCATGGGTAAAATATCTAATGCAACAAGACGACCGCTTCCTCTCATCTTTTCTGAGGCGTATTGTGTCCAGCCACCAGGAGCAGCCCCTAAATCAACCACTGTCATGCCTGGTTTAATGAGTGACTCTTTGTCATCTATTTCTTTGAGTTTATATACGGCTCGACTTCGATATCCTTCAGCCTGCGCTTTTTTTACATAAACGTCATCAAAATGCTCTTGCAGCCAACGTTTACTGCTTTTAGTACGATTCATAACGAATAAAGATAAAACAATTTTTCCTATGATACAGAATTTTACTACCTTTTCCCAGCAAAACGTGCAATAATTCACCATTTTATTATCTGGGATATCGCAGTGGATACGTCTTTTAAACAATCACTTAAAGCCAAGGCTCATCATTTAAAGCCCGTTGTGCTCCTTGGCGCCAAAGGCTTAACTGAAGCTATATTGGCAGAAACGAATGTAGCCTTGTTAGCACATGAATTAATTAAAGTCAAAATTAATGGGGCTGAAAAGGAAGACAGAATGCAAATGGCTGAGGAGCTTTGTGAACAATTGCATGCCGAATTAGTTCAGATGATAGGAAATACACTGGTTCTGTATCGTAAAAATGAAGAATAAAATTTGTAAAATCGTTTTGTAGTCTGGGGAATCAAAGCAAACCAACCTTTTTAAATCAAAGGATTTTCAAACTCCCGCAAATATAAATAACCCAGTTGGTATGAAGCGTAATCAGTAATATGCCCTTCATCACGATATACTGGAATCCCGTTCAAATCGGAATAGCAAACATTATCGCGACATTGAACTTGTTTAGGATCGATTATTATCAATTGAGGGTATTTTCTTCGCATGTTATCAAACAATTGGTTTAGCCAAGTCTCATTATCTGAACTGGTTAAAGTAAAGCGGCACTCTTCTGAGTTATAACTTTGTCTTAATTTAATATGCTTAAAAAAGCATTGATGTAAATTTCCATGCGTTACCGCGGTTGATTCGATTAATACAGGTTTTGCTCCAGAAGATATTATCACGCCAAGTGCTCTGTCTAAGGCATCTGCCAAACGCTTTTTGGTTAATTCTGCAGAATAATCATCGCCACGTTGATTGATAATATGGGCTGAAACATAATTTTCCCATACTTGACCTATAATTACATAATCGTAATGATTCTTTTGAATCATGCGATAATATTTTTCCGTTTGCTCATAACAATCCTGATATATTTTATCTTTGAAATGCCACCAATCATAAAGATATATGCCTGGTAAGGAAATACAAGAAGAGGTTCCTTGAGCCAATATTGAAACACCGGCAGCTTTCCCTAACACATCCATAAACCCCCAATAATGATTGGAAAAAGAATCACCTATCATAAGGCCAGTCCTGCCACCTTGCTCTTTTGCTCCTATTTTGCATTTCCACGCATTGTCTGCCCTGGTATTATCTATACATAACGCTCTGTATGGGCTTTCGTAACTCTTTAATTGTTTATAAACCCTAACCAGCTCCTGATTAAATCGTTGTGGATATCCAGAATGAGATTTAATAACTAAAGAGCTTAAATGAGAAAATAAAACAGGGATCAGCAATAAAATCACAACCGTATAACGAAAAGGAATATGTCTGAATTTTTTCGTCGGTTTTTCTATATATCGCCAGGATAAATAAGCTAAAACAAAAACAATGCCATAAACTATAAATAAAACCTCAGACCGCTCTTCGATATTTTGGTACCTTAAAATTGAAAAGACAACCCAATGCCAAATATAAAGAGAATAAGATAAAACTCCTATAAACACTAATGGTCGAAAAGAGAGAGCATTTACAATAGCAAGTGAAGGAAAATTTGTACCTAATGCTATCAACAAACCCGTTGCCAGACACACAAAAAGTGTACGCCAATTAGGATATCCAAGAAGAATATTATCCAGTGTAGCGGTATAAATTATAAAAAATAATGCGGATAAGCCTAAAATAACTAAAATTGACTTATTGATTGAGAACTCAATTCGAGGGCTTAAAGCGATGCAAGAACCGATTAAAAACTCAAAAATACGACTGGAAAATTGATAATAGGTTTGGGCAGGAGCCGCCTGTGAGTAGTACAAAGCCAGCAAAAAAAATAAAATGGCCAACCCATGCACAATATAGATAACCTGCCCTTTATTTAGAAACCGATATAAGCCATACATCGCCAGTGGCAAAACCAGATAACATTGCCACTCAATTGAAAGAGACCAGGTATGCAGCAAAGGAAGTTGATGGGTATCGGGTGAAAAATATCCGGTGGTTGTTTTATTAAAAAACAGGTTGGAAATAAACAGCGATGCTTTACGCGCACTACGACTAAATTCAATTAAATCATCAGGCAAATAAAACAATACACTTAGTAGGGTTGTCACCACGATCAGAGCAACGAAAACAGGCTGTAACCGCCATAACCTTCGATTATAAAAATCGAAGAATGAAAAATCATTCTTATTCAGTGACTCATGGATAATAGTAGTAATGAGAAAACCTGATATAACAAAAAATACATCAACACCGATAAACCCTGATGGAAAAAGCGAGAGGCCCCCATGATAAATTAAGACCAATAAAATTGCGATGGCCCTTAATCCATCTATATCGGGTCTATAATTCATGCCACTTACTCATTTACATAATAAAAGTAGAAAATATTATCATTTAACTCAGAATACAGAAACTTTTTATCCAAAATCAAACTCTATTGTCAATTAATAATATTTTATTTGCCCTACCCCTTGCAAATGAGAATGATTATCATTTATATTTAATTTATAACAAAATAATCCTTCAGGAGATAATAATGGCCCTGGCGTACGGTAATTTTCATGAACTCAGCCATCAATTACGCTTTTTACTATTTGAAATTGGCATAGGACTACCACAAAATAGTGTGGATTATTTTATTACCTTAGCCCATAAAAATACCCTGAAGCGTTTACAGCATGCCTCCATTAAGGAAGGATTAATTCAATCAGCCATTGCAAGTCACCATATCCATGATTTCATTGACCAATTGCAGATAAAACTGAAAAATTCAATGCCGGAAAGCAAGTTTTTTCAATGGCGAAAAATCAGGGAAGCATTAGATGAATCGATTGCTAATGAGGCTTTGGCTTATGCCTACAGGCAAAACTGGAACACCCAATTAAGAAATGAAGCCATGCACTACAAGAGTCTGTGGACATGGATAAATAATGAACTATCTCCGTATCAAACGTTATTATTTCTGGAACAGTGGGGCAGTTTGAGGCATCCCTATCACCCGGCATTCAGCGCAAAAACAGGGTTTACGCGAAGAGAAGTACTCCAAAACTCTCCCGAATTCCAGGCCAAAGTCAGTGTACATTGGTGTGCATTAAATAAAACAAAAATTCAGTCAATAAGCTCAAAAATTGATTATGCCAACCAAATTTCTCAAGAATTTCCCAAAGAATATTTTTATTGGCGTGAAAAATTGTTATTTAGCCACATCAACCCTGATGATTATTATCCAATTCCTGTTCACCCTTGGCAGTGGAGGAATCAATTACAAATGGCGTTTGCATCTTTAATTGATAATAAATCCCTCATCTTGTTACCTCATCACCAAACACTAATACCTTCTTTATCACCTGATATTATGATGCCAACACAATCCACTCAATGTACACTTAAACTGGCTACCACTTTAAGCACCTCAATGGCTGGAAAACTCGATAATTCTGATGACATGGTATTGCTTAGCAGATGGATCGATTCCCTGTTAGCAAAAACAAACTATTACCAAAATACCTTGTTTATATGTAAAAACCTGGAGAGCATGAGCACCTATGATCAAACTCTCTCTGAATGCAATCGAGTAAAATTATTGTTTGGCTTATATCAAAACCCACTCCACAAAATAAGACAGGATCAAAGAGCAGTTCCATTACCTGCCCTATTAACTGATTCACCTTGTAGCAATACACCATTACTCATTGAAATTATTAAAGCTAGCGAACTACACCCAACGACTTATTTCACTGAATATTGTTATAAGATGTTATTTGGACAATTGCATCTATTGCTAAAATATGGATTAGCACTAGAAGTGGAGCAACACAATATTTTAGTCATCTTCGATGACAATAAACCTCAGGGGATAATTATAAAAGAGCCAAACAACCTTAAGCTATGCAATCATGAATTGTTTAAAAACGTTCAAAAACCCAACGCTCCAGACTCTCTATCCATCTATACAAAAGATCTTAATCAGGTTAGAACCCTTTTCATCCAGGGAACATTAAAAAATCATCTACATCACTTGATTGGCTGTTTACGTAATGAGTATCAGATTTCTGAAAAAACCTTATGGGGATTAACGCGCCAAGTCATGCAAACTGTATTTAAAGACTTATCCAAAGACATTGATCCGCGTATTCTAAGTTGGCAACAACATCTATTGCTTCATGATAACTGGGAGCATCAACCTGAATTGTTATTAAGTCTGCATTCCAAAATCAATCGAAATATTACAATAAAGGAATACAACCCATTATCAGAGATCTAAGCTCTACTGGACTGACGAAAAACCCCATGCGCTCTTGTTCCAATCTTAAAATATGAGAACTTCTCGAGGCCGGGATGTGGATACTATGAGTCAATAAATCCCAATTGATTTCTCAATAAGGTGACAGAGACAATGGTATTGTATAAACTAATTCACATACGCCATTTGAAACACTCAAATAATAGAGTATTGTTGGCACAATATATTCCCTCCTCAGCGATAAATAAAAAAAGAGGAGGAACTAATTTTCGTATAACAGATGATACTAAAACATATTCCCAATACCTTAACATTGCTAAGATTAGTTTTAATAGCTCCTTTTCTAATGTATTTATTTCATCATGAATACGTTAAGGCCTTTTATATATTTATCGCCGCAGGATTAACTGATGGTTTGGATGGTTGGTTAGCCAGGCATTTTCAATGGCAAAGTTTTTTTGGCTCATTTGTTGACCCTCTTGCAGATAAATTGTTAGTTGCCTCCAGCTTCATTTCTTTAGCTCTCTTAAACTCCTTGCCCTGGTGGTTAGTGCTTCTTGTTTTTTTAAGAGACTTCACTATTTCAATGGGAGTATTAGCCTGGTATTACTTTATACAGCGCAAACTGGATTTTGAGCCCTCTCGACTCAGTAAACTCAATACCGGCTTCCAGTTAACTTTAGTCACTTTATGTTTATTTGAATTAGCTTACTTTAGATTCCCCTATGATTTAGTTGATATACTCATCTATTTAACTGCCTTTACCACCGTTACTTCCTACCTTGATTATGTTTGGACCTGGAGCAGAAAAGCCTGGTCCCCCAAAGAATCGTAAAAATGAATAAACAGCTGGCCCTGGCAATAAAATTGAATGATGAAGCAACCCTGGACGACTTCAATTGGGGTAATAATACCTTGTTGCAGCAGCAATTAATTGAAATGCTTTCTTTTAAGGCAGACAGGTTGCTCTATCTTTGGGGCCCTAAAGGAAGTGGCAAATCACATTTACTGCAAGCTTGTTGCCAAGCCATTAATTTAACCCAATCAGCCATTTACCTTCCTTTAGCTTTTTTAAAAGAATGGGGACCACAAAGCATTGAAGGATTAGAAGATCAAACTTTAATTTGTATTGATGATATTAATACCATCGCTAACGATTCGGCCTGGGAAGAAGCTTTATTCCATTTATATAATAAGATTAAGGACTCCGAACGTTCTCTTTTAATTATATCAGGTAATCAACCACCAATAAAATGTGACATTAAACTTGCGGATTTACGCTCCAGACTAAGTTGGGGATTAGTTATTCAGTTGAATGAATTAAACGATGACGAAAAAATAAACACACTCAAAATGCGCGCAGCAAAACGCGGATTTGAACTTCCTGAGAGTGTCGGACATTTTTTATTAAACCGTTGCTCTCGAAACATGCATGATTTATATGAGATCCTCAACCAGCTAGATGATGCATCTTGGGAGGCTCATCGTAAAATCACCATACCTTTTGTTAAAAATATTTTGAAAATATAAGAGGTTATTGACTCTCCCTTATAAATTTATTTAAGATCCTTGATGAGGAACCACCGTAATTCTTTTATCATTCCCCATATATTGCCTATCCACAGAGTTACTGAGATGACCGTTTCATGGAGTTACGACAATTGTTATTCTTCAATTTGACAAAAATGAAAACGAGTCTATATTTAAAGAGTTGCACAATTTTTTATCTGCTATTCGCTATTACTTAGATAATTTATGGATAAATTATACAGCGAGCCATTAAAGCGAAAAAAATGTTTCATGGAGAGAGCAATGAACAGACACGATGTTAAAGCGATCCACTCTTATGTTGTAGATGAAGAAAAGAAAAAAATTTCCTTAAAATTAATAAATAAATTATATCGCTTCCTCTCCAAGTATTATCACCTGGCCAGCCAAGAAGAATTTATACGTTTCATCATACAGCCTGATTTGTATGGCGAGTTAACGGTTCTCTATGGAGAAAATAAAGAAATAGCCGGATTCAGCCGTAACTGCAGACAATCTGTTGATCTGGGAAAAAAACAAGTGACTTGTTATATCGCTTATTTGTATCTAAATCCTGAATACCAAATTCACGCATCTATTAAAAGTGCCGGCCTAACTCAGGCAATAAAATACAAGTTAGCCAATCCTCAAGAGGAACTGGTTTACATAGCATTTGCCAACAACCCGTTAACTTACGAATTTATTTATCAATTGAGTGACCTAATATATCCTAAACCATTACAAAGGGTTCCAGATCAAATATTGACCGTTCTAAACGCCCTTAAAAAACAAAACGGCTGGATTTCAACCAATAATCATCCTATGGTTGTCAATTCCCCACTGGTTCCTTTAAGAAGTCAGCTCTCAAGAATTAATGAAGAGAGCAGTGAATTAAAAGAGTTTTATATGTCAGCCAATCCGGATTATTTGCAAGGAAACTCCCTGTTAATCTATATGCCTTTGCATTTGGCTAACATAAGCTATGGATTGAATCATTATGATTCTGACCCCTACCATAATCAGAAACAGCATCATCAAGGATCCTCTCACCGTAAACGCTCCCCTGATCCCGATTTGAGGAATTAAAGTGAAAGGAATACACATTAGAACTTGCCTTTAATCCAGTAGCACCCTCTAATTTCTTTTCAGGAGCCTGGTGCGTACTCATCTCCTTCATTTGTTTCCCGATATCTATTAGTTTACTCTCCAAATTAGCCACTTTCGAGAGCAAATCCGAAGTAGTCATTACTTTTTCATCAAGGTTGTTTAGCTTTTTCAATTCTTTGTCCATCTTGGACTTTCCACATAATTTTTCTATTTTATCCTCGTCCAAACCAAACCATTCGCTAACCAGTTTATTTACTCCTACGCGTTGCACATACCAGTACAAACTAAAGGCAGCCAAGCCGACAATCACACTAAATAATAAAACTGGCCAAAATGTAGGTGTAACAGAAGTCATAACCAGAGCCAGCATGAATGTCGCTACTGATTGCCCGGCAAAAAAACCTCCACCAAAAAAGAGTATTCCAGATACTCCAGAAACAATTGTTTTAGCAACATCCATTTTGGGGCTATTCAGTGCCAAATCAAATTTTTTGCCTGCTTTCACTAAAGAGTTGACACGGTCTTGCAGCATAACAAGGATTAAATGCAACTCATTCAACTCATCCGCTGACATAGAGGCAAGAGAATAATTGTCAATTTTTTTTCTAATCGCCTTAATTTCTTCCATTTGTGACAAGTATAAATCCAATAGCTTGGGAGTGTCAGTTAATTTTATTTCCAGGTTTTGAGAGACCTGGACTAAATCAAACCCATAAAATACAACGACAGATAAAGCGGAAAATAAAATACCTGCACAAAGGACAACCCAGGCAGGAAAAGGTAATACAGCCATCATGGTTGTAATGCTGTCAAACCCCTCGCATGCGGCTAACAATGTCCCAGCTATTGCCAAAAGCCAGAATTTCAACTTATTAGAGACAGGAGGTTCTTTTTCTGCAGGCTTGATTTCCTCATCCGATCCATTCAATGAAGTACTTAAGTCACGTAACAACTCAGCATACAAAGCTGCCTCTATAAATTCTCTTTTCTTTTTTATTTCTTTTGAAGTTTTGGATGATTTGGAAAGATTACTGGCAAGTAGTTGAGTTAAGGATGAAAAATCAATCGACGAACTCCCATTCACTAAATTGGAAGGCCCAGACCCACCCAAATTTAAGTAATCGTTTAATAATTCCAGAGAACGCTGGCTTAGCTTAATTTTTTTTTCAAGCCCCACTTTATACTCCAAGCAAATTAACTCACAGAACCTGAGAACCTTAACCCGGTAATGATTAGGGAAAGATTGATTGTAAGTACATATTTTATACATTTTTTATTAAATTAACATTAAGAGATATGTAATAGGACAAAAATAAAAAACGGCAATTGGTGATATTAAAACCAACTCAATTGCCGAAAAGGGAAATAAACAAACCTAGTGACTGGGGATATAGGTCGTAGAGTATTCTACTGTTTCTATATCCTTATCCCCTTCCAAGGAAGGGACTGTAATATAGCGACTTAGCCGAGGTGATACTAACCACATAATAACTGCAATCAATAGAGTAACAAGACCAATACAGGCAAATACATCGGAATAAATCAATAAAGACTCAACCCCTGGTTTGATGTTCTCTGGAAGTGCTGTAAAAGACGCAACAGTAGCGCCAATGAACCCTGCCACTGCGGAAGTTAAAAACCACATCCCCATAACAAACCCAGCATTAGTAGCCGGCACCAATTCAGCAACCATTGCAACACCAAGAGCTGATACTAATAACTCGCCAAGACTTTGGAATAAATAACTGAAAATCATCCACCAGGAAGAAACCATGCCATTTCCAACATAAAAATAACGAGCAAAATACAGCATTAAAAAGCTCACTGCACACATGGTCATGCCGAATGCAAATTTATAAGGTATAGAAAATAAAATATTATGTTGATGCAATTTTCTATAGAAATAAGCTAATACGGGACTCATTAATACAATCCATATTGGGTTGAGAGCTTGAAAGCTTTGAGGATCAATAGTGATGCCCAGGAAAGTAGGTATTACATTATTTACAGCGAACAAATTTAATGAAGTAGGCATCTGTTGGTATAAAGTAAAAAATATGACTGCTTCAATCATTAAAACCAAAGCGACTAACATTCTCATAAAAGAAGCCTGAGCCTGTTTGCGCATTAAATAGATATAAACAGACACTACCAAGAGAGTAATACCCCACAACAGATTTTTGGCAAGCATGACATGTTGTAATAAATAAGCTGATATTCCAGTAAGTATTAAAACACCCGCTATTATTATTCCCCAGTGAAAGACTGTTATTTTACGAAGATCCGCTTTTGTATTGACATGAGACACATGTTGTCGTTGATACCAATAATTCACAATACCCAAAATCAAACCTATTGCACTAATCATGTAAGCATAAGAGTAACCATAAGCGCTTGATACTGCTGGTCCGACGAATAATGCAACCATACTGCCCAGATTAATAGCCATATAATAAAGGGTAAAACCACCATGTAATCGTGGATCATTGTCATCATAACATTTGGATAACAAATTCGATGGATTCGCTTTGAATAGCCCATTACCTACACAAATCAATCCTAATGCAAGAAATACATGTTGCTTATCAGTAACTGCAAGAGAAAAGTAACCCATGGCCAGCACAACAAGACCGAGAACGATGGTTCGCTTGGTTCCTAGAATTCTGTCTCCCAAATAGCCGCCAATAACCACCATTCCATATACCAGCGCAGAATAAGCACCAAAGGTATAGTAAGACTCTAAATCGCTATAACCCAGGTAGCGAATAAAATAAAGAGTAAGAATTCCCTGAACTGTATAGAACCCAAATCGCTCCCATAATTCCAACATAAAAATCATGTGAAATGCACGAGGTTGCTCACGAAATAAATTCAGCATGAATTTTCATTCCTTGATAGTAATTTTTTTTAACTTAAAGGAAATTCTTGTTTTTTGCAATGCAGATTTAAATTTTAGGGACATCAGGATGTTCTATATCTGACTCGCTTTCTCCATTCTCATCATCACTCTCTTTTGCTGATAGTTTTCTGGATCCCAATGTTCTTGGGGAGGGAGTTAGAGATGAAAAATGCTGAAGCTCCTCTGGGGACTCTTCCTCTATTTCCTCTTTTTTTTCCATTCTTACCTTTTCCTTGAGCCTGTCGATATTTACTGATAACCTCACCAGTACATCCTCAGTTGATTCATGCACAGGTTGATACTCCTTTGAATCCTCAGAAATTGACGCCTCAGCATCTATTGGTGGTAGAACAAACTCGTTATCGATTTGCAAAGAATCTTCTTTTTTTTCTTCTTTCTCATTACTTAAAGTCGGTTTATTATCTATATCCTGTGATTCAGAACTCTCACTTGGGGTCGATTTTAATTTATTGTACAGCCAGACAGCTGTTGCTTTAATTAAAGGCATGCTTACTCTAGCCAAGAAATACGCTCCGCCAAAAATGGCAATCCCAGCCAACATGCCTCCTCCAACCGGCGGGAAAAATAAAGTCACAGCTAAAGCGGCGATAGTAAGCGCAGACAAAGCAACCGCGATAGTCCTGTCCACAACTTTCATTGTACCCAATTTTTTGATTTGTTGTTCTAATTGCAACTCGTCATTTTTTAAACTCTGAAGGCGTTCTTTCTGCCTGCTATAGTCCTCCTGGACAACCGATATTTCATATAAAATGGCTGCTATTTGCTCTTCATTGTCAGCGCTTTGTAAAAGGGATTCCAAATGCTTTGCCTTATCCTGAATTTTCAGCATTTCATCCTCTTCCCTTAAGATCTCCGCTTTTAATTTTCTTCTTTCCCGACCTAATTGATAGCGTTCATAAAGAGTTTTTCCTAATAAAAACGTACCTACACCTAAACTGAGGCCTGCTGAAGCAAAAGCTATATAAGGAGCTGTTACCGGGACTGCCAATGCGGTTATGGTCAATCCTAACAATAGGGCGGAATAAAACCATTTGGCATTATTACTCAAATTAACAGGGACTTCTTCGCCTAGCAAATAAGCCGACAAATAAATGACAGGAATCCTAAGAAAATCAAAGCCTGCCATGGCAACACCACCAAAGGCAAAACCATGAGCCAAAGACTCTTTACCAGGTGTATGGGATAAACTGGTCATCCTATCACCAATTTTGACAACTACTTCACCCGTATCATCAACAGTTTTTAAAAATTTTGACAGCAAAGGAATGCGTTTTGTGGCTTTTTTTAATAGTGACGTTTTATCTATAGGCGTCAACGGATATTCAATAGGACGTTGCATCGACTGTAAGAGTTGAAGAGTCTTTTCTATTTCAAATTTTCTAAATCGTTCGTCTTTTGTAATTCCCATGATAATGACTCAAGAAAAGAATCGATTTAATTTAAGTATATCAATTCATAATTAAGAAAAGATGACATCGATAATTCTTTCTTGCTAATTAGCCCAGATTTCAACTATATTTCAAGTTATAATAAATAAAATAAAACATGATGGTTAAAAAAGCTCTATATTTGGCAGGTGGTGGTGCTCGAGGCGCTTATCAAGCAGGCGTACTCAAAGCTATCGGTCATATTTTACAAACCAAAACCCTACCTTTTGACTTAGTGAGTGGCGTCAGCGTAGGCAGCGTCAATGCGGCCGTACTTGCTGAAAATGCCAATGATTTTCCTGCTGCCCTGGAGAAACTCGAGGCTATTTGGGGTGAAATTCATTGTCAACAAATCTACAAAGCCAGTAACTACGAATTAAGCAAATCAGTAATGCGTAATTTAAGCACCTTGATTATCAAACAACGTCAATCAGGGCATTTGCTTGATACAACACCATTACGGCAATTTCTGGAAGAAAGCATTGATTTCACACGAATTGAACAAAATATACAAGAAGGATACCTCGATACTTTCGAAGTTTTAAGCGCCTGTTATGAAACACATCAAACCATCTCTTTCTACGCTCATAATCATTCAGAATTTGAAGATTGGAATTATCCCCGTCATAGCAGTCAACGTGCCGTGATCAACGCCCAGCATATTCTGGCATCAAGCGCCTTACCATTGTTCTTTCCCCCTGTCAGCCTCAATGGATTCCATTATGGTGATGGAAGCATAGGCTTGGTCGCCCCCCTTCGCGGTGCTATTCGTTTTCAAGTGGATAGAATTCTCATCTTAGGTACCAGGGAATTGCCCGAATTTACTGATCCAGAGACCTTGCGTAATGGTGAAATTGCTTTCGCTCATATTCTAGGCAATATGATGAATGGGCTTTTTCTGGATAATCTGGATAGAGACATTGAGATGGTCAATCGTATGAATGAAATAGCGACACTCTTATCTATGTGGAAAAAACGACGCTCTCCCTGGAGACCAATCTCAACCCTGCATTTACGCCCAAGCCGAGCAATGGCCTCAGTAGCCCAAAGCCATTACACCAGCATGCCAGTATTGCTTCGATTTTTATTAAATATTATGGGGGCCAGAAGTCATTCCGGTGATCTACTTAGCTTTTTACTCTTTGAAAAAGAATTTACTCGGGAATTACTGGAATTAGGATACCAGGACACCATTACTGCAGCGACAGAAGTGAGCGCCTTTTTTAGTTAACCAGAGTTTGGTTGCCAAAGTGCATCTAGTTGTTATGCAAGCTTCCAATTTAAAAAGATCGCAGGTGTTCTAATATTTTTTGGGTAGAAGGCATAACTTTGTTCCATGTAAAGAATGCTTCCGCAGCTTGCTCTACTAACATACCTAATCCATCAACTGCTTCGCACCCTCCATTACGAGCATATTGAACAAAGGCGGTGCTTGTTTTTTGATTATAAGCCAAATCATAACAAAATGGTTTATGGGATAACACCTCTTCAGGTAATACAATGACCTGACCGGACAAACTCGTAGAAGTGGCATTGATGATTAAATCAAAGAATTCTGTTAATTCAGCAAAACTTGTGACATTGATTTGAGGAAATTGACGCTGTAATTCTTCTGCTTTTTCCAAAGTCCGATTAGCAACAATTAATTGTAACGGTTTCGCTTCCAATAAAGGAAAAATAATCCCTCTTGCAGCTCCGCCAGCCCCCAGAATCAGAATTTTTTTATCCTTTAACTCAAGAAATCGGGATAAATCACGTATCAACCCAATACCATCGGTATTATCAGCATGTAATTGATTTTCCTCCATCCATAGGGTGTTTGCTGCTCCAGCCAGGGTGCATCTTTGCGTGCGTATTTTTGCTAATTCATAAGCGCGCTTTTTATAAGGTAAAGTGACATTAAGCCCGTTGCCATACTGGATAAAAAAATCAGAGATTTGTTGTTCAAACTTGACATCATCACCCAAGATTTTTTCATAAATCAATTCAATTTGGGTTTGTTGGGCAAACATTTGATGAATGACAGGAGACAAACTATGTGCAATTGGATGACCTATCACTGCAAAACGACGAAGCACAAAAACTCCTTTATCCTATAGGTTTCATTGGTTTTCCTAATTATAAACTGTTCTCACGCAACAAGCACATCAATCCAAGTTGTTCTTAAATCGCACCCGGTGATCAAGCTGAAAAGTTAGTTGATGAATTTTGAAAGCTTTGTTTGCACAAATTCGTTTAAGTCGTGCTGAATCTGCCTATAGCAAAATCCAGCACACTTTAATTCATCCTATTTTTCCTCAACAATCAGACTCTTATCTACAACCTCGCGTAAATCCCGCGACAAATCGAGTTTTGTAAGCTGCTCCAACTGGTTCTGTATTAACTTTTGTCTTGGTTCATCATAACTTCGCCAACGCGTAAAAGGCGTAGCCAAGCGTGCGGCGATTTGAGGATTTAGTTTGTCGAGCTTAATCAATACCTCACTTAAAAAGACATATCCGCTGCCATCCAACGCATGGAAGTTTCTGGGGTTAGCCATACAAAAAGCGCCAACCAGCGCCCGAACTTTATTCGGATTTTTAATACAAAAAGCAGGATGTTGAGTTAGTTTTTTGACATGATCCAATGTGCCTGGCAACTCACATGCCGCTTGCATCGCAAACCACTTATCCAGTACCAATTCATTATGAGACCATTGTTTATAAAATCCTTCTATGGCTTCATTTCGTTGAGATTCCCTGGAGCAATTGACTAGTAAGCTGCAACTGGCAATTTGATCCGTCATGGTACGAGAAGCCTTGAATTGTTCTCGGCATAATTCTAAAGCATCTGATTCGTTCGCTTTCATCATCAACCATAAACAAACATTTCTTAATTTTCTGCGTCCATAAGCTTGGCCATGCATGCGATGATCTTCTACTTCCCATAATTCTTTATAAAGATCAGACGCCTCAGTGTATAAGCCCAATCCCAATTGTTGACGGAAATAATCTCGCACTGATTCAACCTTGCTGACATCAACCCATTTCATGGTAGCTGCCACTTCTTCAAATCCTGGAGGTGTCAACAACTCTGCCCTGAGATCCATATCAAGAGAGTCATCAAGCAGAACATGCTGAAAGGCAGCAACAAGAGTTTTAGAGACTTGCCATTCACTGGCTGGCAATTTCAAGTTTTCATTGAGACAGTTAAGAACCAGGCGTTGTGCCGCATCCCACTTGGCATATCCATCCGTTTCATAACGCAATAAAAATAACAAGTCATCCTGATCCAGATCATCATAAATTTTCACAGGGGCTGAGAATTCTCTTAATAGCGAGACAACAGGCTTTTCATTTAGCCCAGAAAAAATAAAACGTTGCTCCTTTTCCTTTAACTCCAGAAGCTCGTTTTCTATGGGAATCATTTCCCCTTTCAAATCAAATAATGCAATGCGAACCGGGATATGAAATGGCTTTTTCTCATGGCACTCAGGCGTAGGAGGACAATTTTGTTGCATGGTAATTTCCAATCGTCCTTCTGAAAAATGGCTGAGAACGCGCACTTCAGGTGTCCCTGCCTGGCTATACCAGAGTTTGAATTGCGTTAAGTCAACTCCATTGGCATCTTCCATGGCAGCAACAAAATCATCAATGGTTACGGCATAGCCGTCATGGCGTTTGAAATAAAGATCCATGCCTCGTCGAAACCTCTCCTTGCCTAACAAAGTATGTTGCATGCGAATCACTTCCGCGCCTTTGTTATATACTGTCGCCGTGTAAAAATTATTAATTTCCTGATAGGATTCCGGCCTTACTGGATGCGCCATGCTCCCGGCATCCTCGGGAAACTGAGCACTGCGCAATACCTTAACGTCCATAATCCGATTAACATCACGAGAATTCATATCCCGAGAAAACTCCTGATCCCGGAATACAGTCAATCCCTCTTTTAAACTTAACTGGAACCAATCGCGACAAGTCACACGATTTCCTGTCCAGTTATGGAAATACTCATGGCCTACTACACCTTCAACATCCGCGAAATCTTGATCAGTGGCGGTTTCAGGGCGAGCGAGGATGTATTTGGAATTAAATATATTCAACCCTTTGTTTTCCATTGCTCCCATATTGAAATCACTCACCGCAACTATCATATAAATATCTAAATCGTACTCACGGCCATAAACCTCTTCATCCCATTTCATGGCTTTTTTTAATGATTCCATGGCATGAGAGCACTTGTCCTCATTCCCCGGTTCTACATAAATCCGTAAATCAACAATCCTGCCGGAGCAAGTAACAAAACTATCTCTAACGCAAGCTAAATTGCCCGCTACCAAAGCGAATAAATAAGAGGGCTTCTTGAAAGGATCCTCCCAAATCACCCAATGACGTCCATCCGCGGTTTCTCCGGTATCCATTAAATTACCGTTAGACAATAAAATCGGATATTGCTTTTTATCTGCAGTAATTCGTGTAGTAAAAGTTGCCAAAACATCGGGTCTATCAAGATAATAGGTAATTCGTCTGAAACCTTCTGCTTCGCATTGAGTACAGAATAAATGGTTAGAACGATAAAGTCCTGATAATTGCGTATTTTCTTGAGGTTTAATGCGAGTCACAATATTAAGTACTATTTCATCCGGGCATTGCTCTATAATAAGAGCATCTTTCGTCAACACATACTTCTCATGTTCTAAAGGTCGCCCATTTAAATGCAAAGCAATTAATTCCAGCTCTTCGCCATACAAATGCAAAGCGCCATCGTTTTGACGTGTTAACTTAAGAGTGCTGTTCACTAGAGCATGGTCATCATACAAATCAAAATTCAATTCCACAGTCTCAACTGTAAAAGAAGGCGGTTGATAATTCTTCAAATAAATGGTCGTGTCTGGCATAGTCATTGCTTCCTATAAAAAAAACGAATAAGTTTATTGATTTATGTATTAAATTAAGTGGTTAGTCTACTATACTATGAATTAAAAGAAGTAATTTTTGCTTTTATACAGGAAAGAGAAAAAAAAGAATCACATTATATCCTTCTCAGGGTTAAGTAAAAGGGGATGGCGCATGAATACACAAGATTTTTTAGCGGGTTATACCAAACGATTTGTTGATAACAAAGAAGAAGACATGAGTTTGGATGAATATCTGGAGTTGTGCAAAACGGACCCGACAGCATATGCCAACCCAGCAGAACGTTTGCTCATGGCGATAGGCGAGCCTGAATTGATCGATACCCGACATGATCCGGTTCTATCACGAATTTTCTCAAATAAAATAATCCATCATTATGAAGTTTTTAAAGATTTTTATGGAATGGAAGAACCCATTGAGCAAATCGTTGGCTTTTTGAAACATGCTGCGCAAGGGTTAGAGGAAACAAAACAGGTTTTATATCTTTTGGGGCCTGTTGGCGGTGGTAAATCTTCCATTGCAGAAAAATTGAAAGATTTAATGGAAAGAATCCCTTTTTATGCAATCAAAGGTTCTCCTGTCTTTGAATCTCCACTGTCATTATTTAACCCCTTGGAAGATGGTGAATTACTTAGAGAACGTTTTGGTATCCCAACACGCTACCTACGCTACTTAATGTCCCCCTGGGCAGTCAAGCGATTACAGGAATACAATGGCGACATCAGCAAATTCCGGGTTATTAAAGTCAAGCCTTCTCGACTCAAACAAATTGCCATTGCAAAAACAGAACCTGGCGATGAAAACAATCAAGACATTTCTTCACTGGTTGGTAAAGTCGATATCCGTAAATTGGAAGAATTTTCCCAAGATGATCCTGATGCTTACAGCTACTCTGGAGGCTTGTGTCGAGCTAACCGCGGACTTTTGGAGTTCGTTGAAATGTTTAAGGCACCGATAAAGGTCCTTCATCCCTTGCTGACCGCAACGCAAGAAGGGAATTACAATGCCACAGAAGGGCTTTCAGCTATTCCTTTTGAAGGAATTATACTAGCCCACTCCAATGAATCAGAATGGCAATCATTTAGAAACAATAAAAATAACGAGGCATTTATAGACCGAATCAACATAGTCAAAGTGCCTTATTGCCTGCGTGTTTCTGAAGAAATCAAAATCTATCAAAAACTAATCCATAACAGTTCTTTAGCAAATGCCCCTTGCGCACCTGGTACACTGGATATGCTAGCCCAGTTTTCTGTATTAACCCGTTTAAAAGAACCACAAAACTCCAGTATTTACTCCAAAATGCGCGTGTATAATGGAGAGAGTTTGAAAGATACCGATCCCAAGGCAAAATCGTATCAGGAGTATAGAGATTTTGCAGGGGTTGACGAAGGGATGAGCGGAATATCCACGCGGTTTGCCTTCAAAATCCTTTCAAAAGTATTCAATTTTGATCATACTGAAGTGGCCGCCAACCCGGTTCATTTAATGTATGTGCTGGAACGCCAAATCGAACAGGAACAATTTCCTCAAGAGTTACATGAAACCTACTTGAACTTCATTAAAGAATATTTGGCGACCAAATACGTCGATTTTATAGGCAAGGAAATTCAAACCGCTTACCTGGAATCCTATTCTGAGTATGGGCAGAACATATTTGACCGTTACATTACCTATGCTGATTTCTGGATTCAAGATCAGGATTATCGCGATCCGGATACTGGCGAGATATTTGACAGAGCCTTATTAAACCTGGAACTGGAGAAAATCGAAAAACCGGCAGGGATCTCCAATCCTAAAGACTTCCGTAATGAAGTAGTCAATTTCGTACTGCGCGCTCGAGCAAATAACCGAGGAAAAAACCCTGTATGGAATAGCTATGAAAAACTAAAATCAGTGATTGAGAAAAAAATGTTTACCAATACGGAAGATTTGTTACCCGTTATTTCTTTCAATGCCAAAGCATCTGAGGAAGATAAGAAAAAACACGAAGAGTTTATCTCTCGAATGGTAGAAAAAGGCTACACACGAAAACAAGTTCGCTTACTTTGTGAATGGTATTTGAGAGTAAGGAAGTCACAATAATAGGTAGGATCATTCATAACTCAATAGGTTATGAAATACAGTCAGGGTTAATAAGTAACTATCTGAAAAGATCAAGTAGAATCCTAAATTCAGATACTGCTTACAACCTGGCTAACAAAAAACTGACCTGCAGAAGGTGTGGAGCTAACAATTATGTCGCAATTAATTGATAGACGACAAAATGCTGGAAAAAAAAGCACGGTTAATCGCCAACGTTTTTTACGCCGTTATAAAAGCCAAATTAAAAAAGCAGTCTCTGAGGCTGTCGGAAAACGGAGTATTACTGAAATTGACCAAGGCGAACAAATCACTATACCAGCCAAAGATATTTATGAGCCCCAATTCCATAGAGGCCATGGTGGCCATATCGAACGTGTACTACCTGGAAATGATAACTTCATCGCCGGAGACAGGATAAAAAGACCCGGCGGTGGAGGTGCTGGAGGAGCTGGAGGTAACGCCAGCGATAGTGGTGAAGGCGAAGATAATTTTGTTTTTGAATTATCTCGAGAAGAGTTTTTGGAACTCTATTTTGAAGATCTGGAATTACCCGATTTGGTAAAAAAAGAACTAGCAAGAATTAGCACTTATAAAACAGTAAGGGCTGGCGTAACCACTAGTGGAATACCTAACAACATTAATGTCCTTCGCTCAATGAAACAAGCGACAGGACGCCGTGTCGCTTTAGCCTCCCCCTATAAAAAGAGATTAAAGGAAGCAGAAGAAGAGCTTGAACGGCTGAAACAATTGGCCAATCCAGACAAAATAGACCTATTGAAGCTTGAAAGAGACATTGAGTTTTTCAAAAAAAAGATACAAACTGTACCATTTATAGATACAATCGATCTGCGTTATAATCACCGTGTGCGTGTGCCTTCACCATCTACACAAGCAGTGATGTTTTGCGTAATGGACGTATCAGGTTCCATGGATGAAGCGAAAAAAGACATAGCAAAACGCTTTTTCATCCTACTCTATATGTTTCTTACCAAAAATTACGAAAAAATTGAATTGGTTTTTATCCGCCATCACACCTCAGCCAAAGAAGTTAATGAAGAGGAATTTTTTTATTCGCGCGAGACTGGCGGGACTGTTGTTTCCAGTGCCCTGGAGTTATTAAACACCATCATCGAGGCACGCTACCCTCCTCAAGCCTGGAATATTTATGTTGCCCAAGCATCAGATGGTGATAATTGGAATGCCGACTCTCCTTATTGTCAGGAGTTGCTGCAAGAAAAAATTATGCCTTTATTGCAATATTTTGCCTATATTGAAATTATGCCCCGTCATCATCAAAGTTTGTGGGAAGTATATCAACAAGTAAAAGAACGTTATCCTAATTTTGCCATGGAAAATATTGATAATGTTGCTGATATTTATCCGGTATTTCGCGAATTATTTAAAAGGAAAACGGTATGAGAAAAAAGCCTCTATCAACTGGTGCAGAATGGACTTTCGAGTTAATACAGGCCTATGATCGCGAAATTGCACGCATCGCCAAAAGCTTTAATTTGGATACATATCCAAACCAAATTGAAATCATTACCGCTGAACAAATGATGGATGCCTATTCTTCGGTGGGTATGCCTATCGGTTACCACCATTGGTCTTTTGGAAAACATTTTGTCAGTGTTGAGAAAAGCTACAAAAGAGGACAAATGGGCCTGGCCTATGAGCTTGTAATTAATTCCAATCCCTGTATTTCTTATTTAATGGAAGAAAATACCATGGCTATGCAAGCCTTGGTTATCGCTCACGCATGCTATGGCCACAATTCTTTTTTTAAGAACAATTACTTATTTAAAATGTGGACTTCTGCGGATGCTATTATTGACTATCTGGTATTCGCCAAGAAATACATCAGCGATTGTGAGGAACGCTACGGAATAGATGCGGTAGAACCAGTGCTTGATGCTTGCCATGCCCTTATGAATTACGGGGTTGATCGGTACAAACATCCCACACCCTTATCTATCCAGGAAGAAAAAATTCGACAGCAAAACCGTGAAATCTACATGCAATCACAAGTTAATGAGCTATGGAGAACGATACCTTTCAGTAAGCAAATCGATAAAAACGGACAAAAAAAACGCTTTCCAGAAGAGCCTCAGGAAAATATTCTCTATTTTATAGAAAAAAATGCCCCTTTATTAGAGCCTTGGCAGAGAGAAATAGTGCGTATAGTAAGAAAACTGGCCCAATATTTTTATCCTCAGGGACAAACTAAAGTGATGAATGAAGGGTGGGCCTGCTTTTGGCATTATACTATTTTGCATGCTTTGTATGACGAAGGTTTAGTGACTGATGAATTTATGCTGGAAATACTGCAAAGTCATACCAATGTCATCATGCAACCAGCCTATAATAGCCCTTATTACAATGGTATTAATCCATACACCCTTGGCTACCATATGATGCAAGACATCAAACGAATTTGTGAAAACCCAACAGACGAAGACAAAAAGTGGTTTCCCTATCTCGCGAATACTGATTGGCTCACAAGCCTTGATACGGCGATGCGCAACTACAAAGATGAAAGTTTTATCGCTCAATACCTGTCACCAAAACTTATACGAGATTTAAAACTGTTCCATATTGTTGATGACGACCGAAACTCCGAATTATACATCAATGCCATTCACGACGAATGGGGATATCAGCAAATCAGAGAAGCATTATCCAGACAATACAATCTGGGTTATCTGGAACCTGATATCCAAGTCTACTCCGTTGATTTGCAAGGAGATCGTTCTTTGACTTTAAGGTACTCCCAACAAAACAGAGTACCACTTGGAAGCTCAACAAATGAAGTATTAAAGCACTTGCATTATTTATGGCAATTTCCAGTCATATTACAGGCAGTTGATGGGGAAAATAAAATCACCGAGGAATTTAGTTGCCCACCTCTTAATAAAAATAAAACAGCGGAAACTAATTGATAGTCTTATATTACTGGCTCAAAATAGCTATTAGTTTTCTATTATAACTAAGGGCCAGTATCTATTCTTTTTCTTCTCCTTAATTCACTGCCCTTAATATGCTGCCAACCACCCGATCTAATGACTGCTCCTGATGCGATCTTGAAGCAACGAAACAATTTTATCTGGCTGCTCCTTAGACAATACCTTTCATTGAGGTAATGCGGGTTGTGGCAATAGAAATACTCTCCTAATAATTTCTTAATAATTTTGTACTATAATTTGCCATAACCAATCATTGGAGTCACTGCAATGCCTTTAACTCAAACCCAACGCCTGATTAATACCTACGGCGCTTCACTTAAAAATGGAACAATCTCTAACGAAGAACTGATTATTTTGCTGGATCCAAACACTTTTACAAAATCAGAAGGTTATGTTGATCCCAATGCCCCGGTTTCAGACTCCAATCATAGTAAAATGGATGCAATAAAGGATTTTGTATTAACCATCGGCCCGACTTTAGATTCTGAAATACTTCACCAATTAACATCTCGAATGATCGAATTATCGCCCCCCGGAGATAGAAACACATTTATGAGAGGCTCTAGCTTGGAAAAAGCTTTCTTAGCTTTTGAAATGGCTCACTACCCAACAAAAGCAGAGGAGCATTTCAACTCGACAAGAGTGAGAACAGAATTCCCAGGCGAAAATGATATAGACAATCTTAAAGCAGTTATTTTGAACCCAATCATTGCATTTTTCCAATCGCCTCCCGGAACCGATGAAAAATTAGAAAAACTTATCAAATTATGCACGGATTATAAAGAGCACTTGAAACCTTCTCTAACCGACGACGCTAATAATTTAGTAAATAAAAAACATGCGATTGTTACAAACATGCTAGCCGCCCTCACTGACAGCACAGCCCCAAATAACGCAACAAAAATTAAAAATATGGAGCAAATACTGACTGAAGAAAACAAAGCAACCTTAAAAGATCGCCGAGATTCATTTAGCGGTGCTAGATTTCTAGAAAGTATCCTGCACATATTGAGTCTGGGTATTTATTCAAAACTGACCAAAGGCACTTTTAAATTTTGGAAAAGCCATGGCGAGGCTCTCTCCGATAACATTGAAGAAGTTAGTAAACAGCAGCCTGGCATGAAATAAATATCAATCGATATCAATAAATTAACTTTAAAAAATAGCCTCTCAAAAATATTTAAAATTTATGAGAGGCATTAAAACAGTTACTCGGAAGCGAGTTCAATAGCGAAAGCTACCGCGAGTTTGGAGAAATTGGTCATATGTTCCAGGTTCAATAAATCCATTTTATCAGAAGAAGTATGGATGTATGGGTTGTGATCAGCGAAACTGGTTTCACATGGGAATGCAGCAGGAATATCTTCTTCATTCCAGGAAGCATGATCACTGCAACCATAACCACATCGTGAATAATCTACTGGCACATGAATATAATGATCAATTAATTTGGCCAAATAATTACTTAAATCTCTATCTGTGTAATCAGTAAATACCCACATAGTTGGATCATTGGCATCATTTCGATAACCGGTCATGTCAAATTGTACCACAGCCTTCACTGGAATTGATTGTTCCTGAAAGTGTTGGACTACGTGTTGTGAACCGACCAAACCTCTTTCTTCAGCAGCATACCAAATAAAATAAATGGGGCGCTTAAATGTTGTTTTAGAAGACAAAATAACCCGTGCGGCTTCCATAATGCTCGATGATCCACTTCCATCATCACCAGCCCCAGGCATACGGCCATCAAGAGTATCCATATGAGCACCAATAACAATAGCGGGGGCTTTGATGTCTTTGCCAATCACGGTAACCAGGGAAGGTTGTTTATACCACCCTGTTTTTACAAAAAAGGTCGAGGTATCAGTTCGTCCATACTCAACGGCCATCTGTTCAAATTTGGATTTTAACCAATTGGCCGTATCAACACCCGTATCTTTTGTTGCAGAGCGGTTATAATAGGAAGTCATATGAGTCAGAGTTTGCCATATGTTATCAGAGACAATTTCTTTTAGTGCCGCATTGACTTCTTCTTCATGCTTGATTTCATAAACGTCTTTATGTAATTTGGATACACCAAAGGGCTTAACGAGCTTTTTTTGCAGTAACTTTTGAGCAGATTGCTGTTGGTTTGCCGCTAAGGTTCCCGTTAATTTATGACTCACATTCACAAAATGGCCGCAACTGACTTTATCAGCCAGAATAGTCAAGGTCTCTACATCAGATGAAAGTACATCAATAATTTTGAATTCTTTATTCTCGGCCAAAATCTTATGGGGTACGGTTATTTTTGCAGCAAGGCATTGTGGGACTTGCAATTGCTCATGAACAGGCGACGTCGTTGCAAAACTTGAATTACTGGCGAGTATTAATCCTGATGTGATACAGGTCATCCATTGGTTAAAACGCATATCCTCTCCTAAGTTATTTAAATCGTTTTTGATACTACCTGATGAAACGAATATTGCAAACAAACTTTATTGTTGAATTGAAACAAAGACAAAAAATACTTTTTTAATATTAATGCTATTGATAATCATTTTCATTTGGTATAAAGTTCTGCATTACGCATCAATGAGCAAATATACTACAATGAATATAAAAAATATACCTATTAAGCCCCAAAAAATCCCTTATTACTTGTTTCTTTTGCTATTAACTGTCGGAGCAAGCCTGATACTTGGCTTTTTAAGCTTTGGAGGCATGTACGCTCTTTGGCCTGTGTTACCTTTGGCTTTTGCTGGTTTTGCGTTATCGGTAGCTTATGAAGGTGAAATCTATTTACAAAACATAAAAGGCGCTCTTAATAAACTGTTTAAATTTAACTATCTTAAGAATTACCTAGCCAAAGAGTATTTGCTGAATCATTTTCCAAACACCGACGAAGAAAATTGCCCGCAATTTTTCAAAGATTATAAAAAACAGTTAACATTATTGGCTGAATTTGGGCATAAAGAACTCAATCAAGACAGTAAGAAAAGAAAACGTCAAATTGAAAAAACACTCTCCGACATGGAAAAGTGGTTTGCCCTGCAATTGTTTTCAGATAAAAACAATCCTTCTCCAAACACATCCAAATACACCATAGAGCTACTTGACTGGCTTGCTTTAAATAAGCGAGACGAATGGATAAAACAATATGAAAAGCGTCATTTTCAATTTCATATTGTCAAAGGTTTTAGCGTGGTTGCCGGCCTTTTCATGGGGCTGGGAAGTACCTATCTGATTGTCGAAGCCTTTACGATCATCCCGTTTTTTGCCACCATTCCATTCACACTTTGGCCCATTATAATTCTTCCCATGGCCACCGTCGCAGGGGCTGCTTATGGAATGCTGACCTATAATGCTGTTACCGACATGATCAACAATAACACAGTTGTCAAATGGTATAATAAAATTCGCAATGATTTAAGCCAAGGTTTAACTGTACGCAATGTGTTTATAGCAACTACTGCTGTTTTTCTTGTTGGACTGGCACTAGCCCTAACCGTCTGTACTGCTGGAACATGGTGGACGATTGCTACAAATGCCCGCCCTTTATTTGACTGGATGAAAAAAATGCCCAGTTTTATTATGGGAATTATCAATCCCATTATAACCGGCGCCTCTGCTATAGTCTTTAACATACAAAACACGGCTGAATCACTGGATATGGTCGATGAAGCAACTCGTAGTAATAAGAATGTCTTCCAAAAAATTTACGAAGCAATAAGCAATGGATATCAGCACTTACGTGAAACTGAAAATTGGTTACAAATAGTTAACCCGTTTCGCATTCTTTTAAAATTAACCATTACCCCATTGCGTATTCTTTTGTTTCTGGGGCATTTGATCAGCGTTGCAGTCACATCGGATCGTATGCCTGGAGTACCGCAGATTCTTTCCGCGCTCGTTGCCATTATTAGCGAAGGCTTTGAAGATGCCCACTATTTTATTGGACATACCCATGAAGACGAACTGGATGAAGAACATGGACACCAAGATCATCACCAATTTGAAAAACTCCTAAAGGAAAGACTAGATCCTGACTCCGATCAAGATCATAATATGGATATTCCTACCTGGATATTAAAAACCATTGCTTCACCTATATATGGCTTGGCAGCACTCTGGGATTGTTCTGCCAGTAAGCTAAATCCTTCTCAAGAGAATCATAGTAAGAATTTGCCTTCTGGCAAAAAACCTCATGTGTTAAGTCTTGGAGAAGCATGGAATAAACAATGGGGAGTAGCCAAAGAGTTCAATGTTGAATTTAGTACTCATGCCAAACGCCCATCGCAAGAATGGCAAGTGGAACATGCTGTTGCCCAAATCGACAAATTTCAAAGAAAGCATCTCAAAGACATCGTTATCGGTCGCGAATTAGCCGATAAAAAAATCATCGCCCTCAATCATTTAAAAGAAAAAATACGCCATCCTGAAAAAGGAGAAACATTGAGTGACACTCTGGAGCAAGCTAAAAAGCAACCAGACTACAATCAACACAGACTATTTAACCAAAAAGGGGAAAAAACCCGTACACAACTTTTCATTGAAGAACTCCCAGAACGAATCAATCTCTCTTCTGGCAAATGATAGAGATTAACATTAGTACCTTAAAAAGCAGTAAGGAGTTCAGTTAATGATACTCCTTACTGGAGATAAAATATAATGTACTCTTAACTCAACAAGTTTTTCAGTCCTTCCAGGTGGGATTTGGCCAGTTTTTTTGATTGTTCTTCACAACGCTCCCCGCCTTTACCGAACCATTCCAGACTCTCTTGCGGCAATTCATCCAAAAATCGGCTTGGAACACAGTCTTGCAGTTCTCCAGCTCGACGTCTCTGCTTCGCTAAAGTAAAACATAATCCCTTCTGGGCACGTGTGATCCCTACATAAGCCAATCTTCTTTCTTCTTCAATTTGGTCATCATCGATACTCACTCGGTGGGGTAATAATTCTTCTTCCATCCCGACCAAATAAACAAAAGGAAATTCCAAACCTTTTGAGGCATGCAATGTCATTAATTGGACTACATCACTTGAAGATTCATCAGATTGTTCCAGTATATCGATTAGTATTAATTTATTCACAACATCCATGAGCGATTGTTCAGGTTCCTTATTCAATAAACGATTAACCCATTCTAAAAGCTCCCATACATTATCCATTTTTTTTTGTGCCTTGGCGGGAGAATCACATTGTTCATAAATATAAGCTTCATACCCAATATCTTCCACCATTTGCCTTAAATGCTCCAGAACTGAATCTGAACTGATACGTTTTTTAATGTCTTCCATCCACAATTTGAAATCATGAAAAATCATTCTCTGCTTGTCAGCAACAAACTCAGACAAGGCCAAATGATCGGATCCGTGATATAAACTTATCCCTCTGGACTGAGCATAGCGTCCCAAGGCATCGAGACTGCTCTCTCCTATACCTCGTTTGGGGGTAGTAATTGCTCGCAAAAAAGCGGCATCATCTGCTTCATTACAAAGTAATTTAAGATAGGCAAAAATGTCCCTGACTTCTAACTTGGCAAACCAGGACTGGCCTCCGCTGATATGATAAGGAATACCGTGATGTCTTAATACCTTTTCAAATATTCTTGCTTGATGATTTCCTCTGTATAAGATAGCGTAATCACTATAATTTGTCCGATTACGTAATTTATGGCTTATTAAATCAGCGATCACATGTTCCGCCTCATCCTGCTCATCCTTACAGCTGACAACCCTCAATAATTCCCCATGCCCCAAATCACTCCATAATTTTTTTTCAAATAAATGTTGATTATGAGCGATCAGATGGTTGGCAGCATGTAAAATTCGGCTGGTTGATCTGTAATTCTGTTCTAATTTAATAATCTTTAACCGAGGAAAATCTTTTTGTAACTGCGCCAAATTCTCTGGTTTGGCACCACGCCAGGCATAAATCGATTGATCATCATCACCCACAACCGTAAAGTGGGCACGAACCCCTGCCAATTTTTTTACCAGAAGATACTGGCTAGTGTTTGAATCCTGATATTCATCCACCAACAAATGACGAATTTTATTCTGCCAATATTCCAACACATCAGCATGATCATTCAGTAGATCGACAGGTAACCGAATTAAATCATCAAAGTCCACTGCATTATATACTTTTAATGCTTCTTGATAGCGTGGATAAATTGTTAACGCCTCGTCACATAAAAGTGTTTCCGGAGGGTTTTGGAGTATTAATTCGGGATTCAATAAATTATTTTTCCAAAGAGAAATTTGTTGTTGAACTTTGAGGATAAAATCTCTATCGGTTGCCTTATTAACAGGTAAAAAACCCCGCAAAATTTGCAAACAATCTTCACTATCAAAAATGGAAAATCCTGGTTTCAAATCGCATCTAGAAACATCACGCTTGATGATGCTTAGGCCTAATGTATGAAATGTCGCAACCTTTAATCCCCGCCTGCTTACAGCTGGTAAAAAGGCCGAAACCCTTGCGCGCATTTCATTCGCCGCTTTATTCGTGAAAGTAACGGCGCAGATGGAGTTGGCATTATAACCACATGAATTAATTAAATAACCAATTTTTTGTGTAATAACTCTGGTTTTACCACTCCCAGCCCCGGCAAGCACCAACAAAGGCCCATCAATATATTTTACTGCAGCCATTTGTTGGCTATTCAACATACTTATTCCCGCTCAAAAAAAAGGCATTATCACCCAGGCTTTCTTTTTCACGCAAGAATTAATTGATAGAGCGTTCTACATCAAACTCGTCTTCATTGTCACAAAGAATATATTCTGGTTTTTTTTCTATTTCTTTAATTTCTTCTATACCAAACAATAATTTGTCTATTGTTTTAAATAGGGGAAGAAGTAAACTGTTATTTTTCATAATAACTCCTTACAATTTTAAAAAGGGGTTTTTTAAGAATAGTCCATGAAATAAATTTCTCCAGGAAAATTAAAAAATAATTAAGATACGCTGGTTATGGAAACTACTATTCCTCTTGTAAGATTTTGTTCAAAATAACTGAACTCAGAAAAGGCCTGAGATAAACATTTTATGTTAGAATAGGTCTATTTGTGTTATGAGTTTGAAATGAAAGAAGCAGATACCTTACAGCGTTTTATTTTTGAGCATGCGAATATCCGTGGCGAAATCGTTCATATTGAAAAAACATTTCAAAACATTATGAACCAACGTGATTACCCACCCATGGTAAAAAATCTTTTAGGTGAAGCGTTAGTCTCATGTTTACTCCTGGCAAGCAGCATTAAATTTGAAGGAAATTTAAGTCTGCAATTTCAAGGTGACGAAAGATTATCCCTGTTACTCGTTCAATGTGATCATAATTTAAATATAAGAGGCTTTGCAAAATGTGCAGAGGGTCTTGAAATTGCTGATTACGCGACCGCTTTTCTTCAAGGCCGAATGGTCATTACGCTCAGTCAAGACAACCAAACTCAAGCCTATCAAAGCCTGATACCTATTCAATCCACGTCCATGAGCGAAAATCTGATGACTTATTTTGCCCAATCAGAGCAAATTGCTACTCGTGTTTGGTTAGCTGTCAATGAAGACATGGCTGCAGGTATGCTATTACAACTTATGCCAGGTCAAGATACAATTCAAAGAGAACAATTTTGGGAGTATGCCGTTCAGCTGGGACAAACAGTAACTGAAGGTGAATTGCTGACCATAGACAATCAAACACTACTCTATCGTCTTTATCATGAAACGGAATTAAGAATATTCGAAAGCCGATCTACCCGTTTCCAATGCCGTTGTAATCAGGAAAAAATGAAACAGGTCATTACTGTACTGGGAGAAGAAGAGGCAACAGATTTAATCAAAGAAAAAGGAAAAATAGAAATCACTTGCGATTTTTGCAATCAAAAATACACTTTTGATTCAATCGACGTGACTCTACTATTTCGCAAATAAAATGAGCCTCTGCCTACTGCATAGTCAAATCGGGTTCTGCCAGAACGCCACAACTTGACTGACTAAACTGGATATACTCTCCTCGCATGGCTTGTAATACTTGCTGCAAAGTAATAAATTGCTCACTTAATTGCAAATACAAATTGGCTGTCTGATTTTCCTCAAGCTCTCCGACAGTCAAATAAGCCGCTTGCCCCATGTCAGAAAAATAACTCAAACTCACATGGCGTTTTTTAGCGATACCTGGAAATAAGCCACAAAACAACAAGCTTTTGTCCCCCACATCCCTTAATAATTCGACTTGTAACTGGCGAGGTTTGCGCATGGATTCAAGAAAATCAAGTGCAACAACGGATTCGATAAGCTTTGTACCTTGAGAAAAGCGCATCAGCAAAAAAACCAAATAACTTTCCGTGTTTTCATTCAATATCAGTCTGGTAGCTGCTTGCGCTTCATTAACCAGCGCATGCCATTGACTAATATCAGTGGGATGTAATATTAGTTGTTTCATAAATACCCCCCATATTTACCTCTTACTATTAGTCTAGCAAACAAATACCAATTGTTTTCTATGACTAATATAATAATTCGTAATGCATTTTTATGATTAAATCAAGATTTTCTTATCTTGGAGCAGATAAATCCCAAGAAAACCAACACTTAATTTAAGATTGATATGGTATTTGCCGAAAACAATTGAGTGCCAAGCCTTCATGAAATTCGCTTCATTTCAAATGAAGGCTTTTTAATATGATCTTCTTGCAAATGGCACTAGATGCTAGATATTGAGCTTTTTCCATTCTGACCAGGTACCTGAATATCCCATAAGGGATTGGCGAGCAAATTCATAAAAATGAATCAAAAATTGCAGTCTTTGCTCATAATAAGGAGTTAACTCAGGGATTTCACGATTCGTCACCATCAAATTATAAAAAGGTGGAATGGAGGCTTGGCGTGCGATGATTTCTTCAAAGCTAACCTTGTCTGCATTCTTTAACATATCAAACATGGCAAAAACAGTCGTCGTACGGCCTTTCCCGCCACGGCAGTGGACATGATACCATGTGTCTTCCGGATTATTTTTTATCAGTGCGACAAGCGCATCCACTTCAGAATCTAAAGGAGCCCGGTGATCGGATATGAATATGCGATAATAATCAAATCCTTTTTTATATACATAATATTCTTCATTTTTTACAGTGCTCACTACCATCGATTTGCCTTGAGAATATTGTTTGGCTACATATTGGGGCACAGTTAAAACACCGTTAACAATTTTTCTGGATCTTAAGCCGGCTAACCAGTTTTCCTGGTCCAAAGTACTCTGACTATTCGACTTTCCCAAATTTATCCAGTTATAGGCGCTAACTAAAGTAATCGCTCTCCCATTTAGATAACCATGACTCTCCTGGCGAAGATCGAGCACTATGACTTTTTTTGTTTCAGCCCCCATTTTTCTGGAAATAGACTCGGCAATAGCCTCCCAACCCTTTTCGCTTGGTTGCTCGCTTCCTGACAAATGAAATTTATTAATCCCTGTGATATTGCCACCGTAAACATCCGCAATTGATGCAACCTCTCTATATCTAATGACGGGTGAAAATTGGGTTTTACTATCCTGAACAATACATGGATTTTCAATAGTTGAATCACAAACAATGGAGGATGCCAATTTAGAGGCATAACTTTGAGTTGATAATAATATCAGCATTACCACTTTAAATCCTTTAAAGCTCATAATAAATCCTTTTTAAATCCCTAAAGATGAACCGCAGCATTCTATGTAAAAGATTTTTATTATTCAAGACGCGTTACCATTTCAGAAATAAAATCACAATCATTAATATGTTACTGCCAAATAATTCTATACTTTATTCAACTGTCCAAATAAAACCATGTCAGTTGAGGATAAACCATGAAATATCGCAAATTGGGAAAGGTGGGGCCTGATGTCTCAGCATTGGGCTTTGGGTGCATGGGATTATCAGAGTTTTATGGCAAACCCGCTCGCCTTGATGATGCAATCAAAATTATTCGTAATGCGCATGACCAATACCAAGTTAATTTCTTTGATACAGCTGATATTTATGGAAAAGGTAAAAATGAAGAATTAGTTGGTAAAGCGATAAAACCCTTTCGTAACCAGATTATACTTGCAACGAAATGCGGAGTAGTAAGGACAGGCTCTAATGATGAAATGAGTGTCAATAATTCATCTGCTTATATCAGAACAGCCTGTGAGAAAAGCCTAAAACGCTTAAATACTGACCACATTGATCTCTACTATTTGCATCGTTATGACCATCAAACACCAATTGAAGAAGTGATGGAGATAATGCATGACCTTATTGATGAAGGCAAAATTGGTTATATTGGTTTATCTGAAACTGATGCTGATACCATTCGGGCAGCTTATACAGCAGTCAAGGACAAACTGGTTGCTGTTCAAACTGAATATTCACTTCGAGTTCGAGCTCCGGCGACAGCAGTTTTGGGCACCTGCCGTGAATTGGGTATTTGTTTTGTTGCCTACTGCCCCATAGCACGTGGTTTCCTCAGTGGAAAAATTAAGAAGCCCAATCTTTTAAGGACAAATGGCTTTGATTTCAGAACTAATATTCCGCAATTCCAACCTGAAAACTTTGATCAAAATCTTGGCTTAGTCAATGAACTTGAGACCATAGGAGAAAAAACAGGCTACACCCCGGCACAATTATCATTAGCTTGGCTATTGGCTCAAGGAGAAGACATTATCCCCATTCCCGGAACCTCGAATCCACAACACTTAGCAGAAAATATGCGCTCAATTGATATTTTTCTAACTCCTGAACAAATGAAAGATTTGGAAAATGCTTACAAAAATAATCCTGTTGCCGGGAAACGATTATCTAAGGAACTGATGGCAACCTTTCATTTAAAAGAATAAGCTGTATGTGAATAGCATAGGAGAATGACGCTTTCTTAACCGCAAATCAGGAAACTTTCCAACATTCTAAAAACCATGTTTACAAAAGTTAGAAAAGATTTTTTTATATGGACTATTATTTTACTAAAGGAAAACCACAGCTGGTCAACATGAAAACGCCTGTTTATCTTGTTACACAATTTCAACAACTGATGGACTTAATGCAAAACCAATATCAAGTTTCTTGTCTCGAACTTATGCAGCGTTCGGGCAAAGCAGCCTGCGACTTTTTGGTGTATCGTTGGCCGAAAGTTAAAAAAATCAGTATTTTTTGTGGTCGTGGTGATAACGGAGGACAAGGCTATGTTTTAGCTCAGCAGGCAAAAAAAATGGGGATGATCCCAACAGTTTGGCAAGTAGGACACCAGATGAGTATGTCAAAACCACCTCAAATGCATGAAGAAGTATGGTACGAAATGAATTCATGCCATCAGCAAGGTATTCTTCTGCATACTTATTCGCCTGACATTGATTTAGGCGATCCTGAATTGATTGTCGATGCCCTTTTTGGCGTAGGGTTGTATGGTCATGTTCGCCCGGAAATCGCTTCGCTTCTTCAACGCCTCCAACAGTTCACTGTACCCATCCTGGCTATCGAAGTGCCTACAGGCATCAATGCCAGCACAGGTGAAATAGCAGGTAATGCCTTGGCTGCAACCGCCACCATTACCTTCTTGTGTATGAAATTAGGCTTATTAATAAATGATGGAAAAATTTATAGTGGAGAAATAGCATTCGATGATTTACTGGCACCTGAAGCAATTTATCAACAAGTCAAAGGCATAGAAAAGTCAAGCTTGCTTGATAGTTCTACTTGCTTCTCCAAAAAAATTTGGTATCGCAATAAAACTCAAAAAGGCTGGCAGTTGAGCATCAATTAAAGAGTAGATATTCTTTAATGAGCGATTAGTGTATAATGTTAAATCTATGAACAATTGTCAGTTATTATCTTAAATTATTAAATCTCGCTATTCCCCAACTAAAGGTTTTTTATGATTGAAAAAATTCGCAATATTGCCATTATTGCCCACGTTGACCATGGCAAAACTACTCTTGTTGACAAGCTCTTGCAACAAACTGGAACGCTCAATGAGAGAGCTCCAAAAGTTGAACGCGTGATGGACTCCAATGCACTTGAAAAGGAACGTGGAATTACTATCTTAGCCAAAAACACTTGCGTTTATTGGAAAGGTTATCAAATTAATATTGTAGATACCCCAGGGCATGCGGATTTTGGCGGCGAAGTGGAACGTATTCTTTCTATGGTTGACAGCGTTTTATTGCTGGTCGATGCAGTTGACGGCCCCATGCCACAAACCCGCTTTGTCACCCAGAAAGCATTTGCCCGTGGCTTAAACCCTATAGTCGTGATCAATAAAATTGACCGTCCAGGAGCAAGACCTGATTGGGTCATGGATCAGGTGTTCGACTTGTTCGATAACTTAGGCGCCAATGACACCCAACTAGACTTCCCTGTAGTTTATACCTCCGCTTTAAATGGCTATGCCAAACTTAATTTGGAAGACAATGCAACAGATATGTCTGCCCTACTGCAAACAATCGTAGATAAAGTCACACCACCTTGTGTCGATGCCAATGGTCCGTTTCAAATGCAAATCAGCTCTCTCGATTATTCTTCTTATGTTGGCACCATAGGCATTGGCCGGATTACACGCGGGCAAATTAAGGCAAAATCTCCTGTAAAGATTATTGATAAAGACGGTAATATGCGCAGCGGACGACTGCTCCAGTTACTGGGATTCAAAGGGCTGGAACGCGTTGAAGTCGAGGAAGCCAGTGCCGGTGATATTATCGCGATAACCGGAATTGAGAGCCTGAATATATCCGACACGATTTGCGACCCCAACCTGGTGGAGGCATTGCCAGCACTTTTAGTAGATGAACCTACAATCAGCATGACTTTTCAGGTTAATGACTCGCCTCTGGCCGGCCAAGAAGGTAAATACGTCACATCAAGAAAAATTCGTGAACGCTTAAATACTGAATTACTGCATAATGTGGCGCTTCGCGTAGAGGACTGCGATGATCCTGATAAATTCAGAGTTTCTGGTCGCGGCGAATTACACTTGTCGATTCTTATCGAAACGATGCGCCGTGAAGGCTATGAATTGGCAATAAGCAAACCGGAAGTGATTATTCGCGAGGTAGAAGGTGAACAACAGGAGCCTTATGAACACCTGACAGTTGATGTTGAGGAAAACCATCAAGGTACCATTATGGAAAAATTGGGTGAACGCCGAGGCGAAATGCAAAATATGGTGCCTGATGGCAAAGGCAGAGTACGTTTGGATTACATCATCCCGACTCGCGGATTAATCGGTTTTCACAATGAATTTTTATCCTGCACTTCCGGTACCGGATTAATGTATCATGTCTTTGATCACTACGGTCCGTTGATTAAAGGACGCATAGGGAAGCGTCTCAATGGCGTCATGATAGCTAATTGTCCTGGTACTGCCCGGGCTTTTGCCTTGTTCAATTTACAAGAACGTGGAAGATTATTTTTAGAGCCTCAATCAGTCTGCTATGAAGGAATGATTGTAGGTATCCATGCCAGAGATAACGACCTGGTTGTTAATGTCACCAAAGAAAAGCAATTAACAAACATCAGGGCATCAGGTTCGGATGAAAATATTATCCTGACTCCTCCGGTCAAATTATCTCTTGAGCAAGCGCTGGAATTTATCGATGATGATGAGTTAGTTGAGGTTACCCCGTTATCTATTCGTTTACGTAAAAAATTTCTCAAGGAACACGATAGAAAAAAAGCCTCTCGTACCGCCACAAGTGAAGAATAACACATTATGAAACAAAAATTTAAACGAGCCATCTTGTATGCCCGTCAACACAGAGCGAATCAGGAAGTCAATGAAAGCTTGCATCGACTGGTTGACTTTTTAAGCACGCAAGACATAGAAATCTTTCAGGACTCAGATACTGCGGCCAGTTTTGAATTAAAAGCCCCTGTTTTACCTAGAGAAAAAATGGGGGCAAAACACGACTTGATTATTGTCGTGGGTGGTGATGGCAGTTTACTTTCTGCCTCACGTATGGCTATAAAAGTTAATACACCGGTCATAGGGATTAACAGGGGGAGGCTAGGTTTTTTAACGGATATTTTACCCCAAGACATTGAGTCCCATTTAGGCCCTGTGCTTAATGGACAATATAATGAAGAAGAACGCTTCTTATTACATACTAAAATATATGATAAGGAAAACAGTTATTTTGAAGGCGATGCACTCAATGATGTCGTATTAGGCAGAGGAAGTGAAACGCATTTGATAGAATTTGATGTTTACATCAATCAGCAGCTGGTTAGCCATTACCGTTCAGATGGAATGATTTTATCCACTCCAACTGGCTCAACAGCCTATGCCTTGTCTGCAGGAGGACCGATAATGCATCCTCAACTCAATGCCATCGTCCTGGTACCCATGTTTTCACACAGCCTAAGTTCCCGACCACTCGTTATCGATGGGGAAGCAGAAATTGAATTGTATATCAGCAAATCAAATGAAACCGATTTGCGTATCAGTTGTGATGGTCACGAATCCCGTGTCGTTAAACCGGGACAGAAAGTAGCAGTCAAAAAAAACGGTAATCGATTGCGTTTGTTACACCCTCTTGATTATCATTATTATGATACATTACGAAGCAAACTTGGTTGGGAATCAAAGCATCAGGGATAAAACATGCTCACGACATTGCGCATTGAACATTTTGCTATTGTTAAACAACTGGAACTCGATTTTACACAAGGCATGACCACCTTTACGGGCGAAACAGGCGCTGGCAAATCCATCATGATTGACGCCTTGCTGTTAGCATTAGGTGAAAAAGCAGATCCTTCTGTAGTCCGCCCCGGCGAAGAAAAATGTGATATCACAGCCGGATTTTGTTTCGATGAATCATCAGAACTCGCTCAATGGTTGGCTGAGCACGATATTTCTTGCCATGATGGTGAAATCTATCTAAGGCGCATTATTTACGCAGAAGGCCGCTCCAAATCTTATATTAATGGCCAACCTTTCCCTTTACAAAAAATAAAGGAGTTAAGTGAAAAACTGGTGCACATCCATGGGCAACACCAGCATCAAACACTCATGCAACATGCAACACATAGACAACAACTTGATCGCTATGCCAATAACCACCTCTTGTTAAATGATGTCAATACACTCTATAAACAACATCAACAAATAGTACAAGAAATAAATGCATTACAAAGTCAGGAGCAACAAGCAGACCGCATTAAATTATTACAATTTCAAATTGATGAATTACAAGCGCTGGATATCCAGGATGGTGAACTGGAAGCCTTACATCAAGAGCATCAAATTTTGCATCATGCCAGAGAGTATCTGCAGTTAAGTCAACAGATCAATGAGCTATTGAATAGTGATGATCAACCGAATATTTGCTCTGGTTTAAACCAGATTTTTCAACTCATCCAGCAACTCCCTCAAGAACAAGCGCAAATAAAAAACACAGCTGAGTTAATTAATTCAGCCTTGATTCAATGTGAAGAAGCAATCACTGAAATGCAGCAATTCGCAGATAAAATTCAGCTGGATCCGGAAAGATTGCAAGAAGTGGAAGCCCGAATCAGCTCTATTCATCAACTAGCCCGGAAGTACCATCTTGATAGCAAATCGCTTCAGGAGCATGAAAAAACATTACAAAATGAATTGGAAAGTTTGCAAAATGTAGAAAGCAAATTGGCACATCTGCATTTGCAATTGGCTCAAATCAATAAGGTATATGAAAGCGCCGCATTAAAATTAAGTGAATCACGCAAAATTCACGCAAAAAAACTGGCTCAAGAAATAACGGCCAGCATTCAGCAGTTAGGGATGCCAAAAGGATGGATTGAAATTGAAATCACTCCTTTAGAAAAAATGCAAGCTCACGGATTGGATAAAGTGGAATACAAGGTATGTACTAACCCTGGGATGGAACCTGATTCATTGAACAAAATTGCCTCTGGCGGAGAATTATCCCGAATCAGTCTTGCAATACAGATGATTACAGCACAAAAAGGTTCAACTCCTACCTTATTATTTGATGAGGTCGATGTGGGTATTGGTGGCTCGACTGCTGCACTAGTTGGAAAAATGCTGAGAAAACTTGGAGAAAGATTGCAGGTTTTTTGTGTTACCCACCAGCCGCAAGTTGCTGCCTCGGCACACCATCACTTTTTAGTCACCAAACATAGTAATAACAATCAAACTTTTACTCATATTTCATTGCTTAAAGCATCCGATAAAATTGCCGAGATCGCTCGCATGATGGGTGGGCTCACTATAACAGAACAAACACTTTCTCATGCGAAAGAGCTGATATCGCTGAGCAATGAGTGAACACGTCGATCATTTTCGGGTGAAATTTTACCAATCTATTGATTTAATTTCCTATTTTTTATACAAAATCTAAATTAATTCAAAAAATTAAAAAAAAATTAATAAAAAAACAGCACAATTAATAAAATAATGCTACAATGGATGCGTAACAATTTAGGAAATTAACATGTCAGAAAAAATTCGTGGTACAGTCAAGTGGTTTAATGAGTCCAAAGGTTTCGGTTTTTTAGAAAGTGGCGGCAAAGATTATTTTGTGCATTTTAGTGCGATCCAAGGCAGTGGTTTTAAAACCCTGGCTGAAGGCGCTACTGTAATGTTTAAAGCTTGCAATGGTCAAAAAGGACCTCAAGCTGAGGAAGTTGAAGTAGTCTAATTTTTTTATATTAGCCCTGTTTTTTTAAGTATAATTTAATCCTTAGAAAAGCAGGGCTTTTTTTATCTACAACATTCTTAAAATTTCTGTTCTGCACTTAAAAAAACTCTGCTCAAGCAATTGCTTTGGCAAATATTGGTTAAAGCCAGCTCAATTATATGATAAAGTTTGTGCCATCATTCAATTCAATAGCGCTCAAATTATTATTGGCAAATACCTGTGCTGATAATAGCTGTTACTAGCATTCTGTTTTTCAATGGAGGCAGCATAGTAGATAAATATCAATCCCCCATCGTTTCTGGTAGACTGCATAAAGACGTTCGGTCATATCTTGTCTATTATAAATTGTTTCTGTACAAACTAGTATGGTTCTCATCAAACTCTTGTCCAACTTCTTCTTGAACCAATTCTGTTGTTATTCTTACCTTATTAGAGTTATCCATGTCAGTTTGATTGGTGATGGTTTTCTCATGACTATCATCTTTTTCTGCCCACAACTTTGCTGGATTTTCTCGTAATATTTCAGAAGGTGACTTAACTTTCATATCATGAAACACAGTAGAATATGAGTTACTTTTGCTATCAATGAGATCTATTTTCGAATGCTCAGATTTTGATTGTTTTTGTTCCTTTTTTTTCAGTCTTGAAACGGAATCATATGTAAACATACTTGATAGGATGTCTCTTAAAAATTTACCAATTCCTTCTCTTATGAATTCTCCTATGGCACTTAAATATGAACCAATTTTTGAGAGTATACTCTCAAAAAAGTAAGATTCTGTTTGTCTTTTTGATGAAGACTTGTTCCCTTGTTTTTCCCTCTCTTGCTGACGTTCTTTGCTTGTTTTTTTAATTTGAGAGGGTTGAAGCAATACATCTTGATTTTTCGGATTGATTTGTTTTAGCTCAACCATTAGGTTTTTCTTTTTATTGTAAGCATCACCTGCTTTGTCAAGGTATCTAAATATATTAAGATTCATCTCTTGTTCAGCTTCTGTTCTTAGATAAAAGAAATGAGCCTCGGGCAGTCCTTTAGCACCAACTTCGGGATGGAATTGCGTGGTTATAATAGGAACACCAAACTCTGATTCTGCTGCTTCATTGGACTCATTATCACTTGCAGTACCTGTATGTTGAAAGCCTGCTGCTAATTTGGAAACAACTTGCTCATGCGCGCCAAAAAACTCCGTTTCATAATGCGGGGAAGTAAGAGGATGAGAATCTTCTAATCCATTTAAACTCGTTTTTATATTTTGTAGTTCTGTTTTTAATTGATTAGTCTCGCCTATTTCTCCTACTAATTCTCTTAAATCAAACAACTCCTCTTCTATATTTAATCCAGTCAACTTTAATAAAAGTTGCACTTCAGATTTATCTAACTCTTCTAATTTTCCTAATGCATCTAATTTCCCTGCTTCCTGTACTAGGTTTAATTTTTCCAATGCATTTAGTTTTTCTGACAATCTATTATATTGGTTCATTCTTTCATTAAACGCTTTTCTGGCTGTATCCATTTCTTTCTGGACTTGTTTTCCACCAATAATTTGAGCTATTAATGAACCCTTATGCACTTTGATTGCATCATAATTCATGACTTTTTGTGTATTTAATTTGTCAGAATTTAAATCGCATATTTCTCCACCGCCATATACTGCAATGACTTGATGCCCACCACAAACACCTAGAATAGGCATACCTTTTTCTGTCGCTACATGCACTAATGCCAATTCAGCAATTGTTCTGGAAAAATCATAATTTTGATCGGGGTCTCTTGTTTGATTAAAAAGCTCAGGATCAATCATTGAATTATTACCAGATAATGCTAACACATCAACATTTTTAAGTAATTCCATTGCTTTTGCTTTGGCGTGTGCAAATAATCTTTGTCGGCCTTCTTTAGTGGAATACAACTTATCAAATTCTTCTTTGGGTATGTCTTCCATCATTTTCCTGTAGTCGCCGTCAATAACTTCGGAACCGACATGTGTAAATGATTCTTTCAACGAAAGAACACTGCTTCCACCAACTTCAGGACTATAGGTAACAATTACTCTTGCCATGATCATAAGCATATTTGAATGAGCAAATGATATTATAAATGATCATTATTAAGGGATCCTTATTTATTGGTTTGGTTTTGAGCAATTCGCAATTTCAGGTAATTATTTGATGAAACTGAAAATTAAAAGGAGTTCTGGACAAGAGCAAATTATTTGCAGCCGTGAACTATGACCTTCGCTTTGATACCATGGGATACAATATAGAGCTTGATTAGCGGCCTTATTCCTGGAACACTATTTACCCTATTTGTTTTGCCTGCGATTTACAACATCATCAAATCCAAACTAATTGATTTACAAAAACAAGCGGCAAAAATCGGTGCAGCAAAGAATAAAGATTTATTTAAAATGCAATAAGTGGATATGGATTTTTGCAAATACTATCAGTATTCTAGGCAACATGATTTCCCCGCTGACTTATTTATGACTTGTAAAGGATCTACGGTATTAATGGTTCCACCGGAAGGATTTTGCTTTAATTATGAAACATCAACCAGCAACTCTTTCCAATCATTCATGTCTATCAAAGACATAAGCACTAAGGCGCTAGCAGAATTTACTGCTATGGTGTTACAACTGGAAAAAGAAGAGATAAAAGTATTAACCCTATCGCAAAGACAGGATTTACCGGATGCCGTCTTTCCCAATAACTGGTTTTCAACACATATTGATGCAAGAGGGAATAATATTCTTATTATTTATCCATTACTAGCTAAAAACAGACAAGCAGAAGTCAATATCAAAGGATTAATGGAAGTACTGAACCAAGCTCAATTTGAAGTTCATGAAATAATTGACTTAAGAAACGATAAGGATGAAATCCTTGAAGGAACTGGCAGCCTGGTTTTAGATAGAGAAAACCACCTTCTTTATGCGTCTTTATCCCCGAGAACTTCCCTGAATCTGGTAAACAAAGTCGCTGATATCCTGGGATACACTCCTATTGTATTTAATAGTGTAGATAGACAGAACAAGCCCGTCTATCATACCAACGTCATAATGAGTCTAAGCCAATGCTACGCGATTATTTGCCTGGATTCTATTCATGATACTCAACAAAAAGCCATGCTTTCAGAAAGTTTCAAAGAAACAGGCAAAACAATGATTGACATTAGTTGGAATCAAGCACAGCACATGTGTGGTAATGTTTTGGAACTTTATAACAAAAAAGGTGAGAGCCTTTTAATTTTATCCGAGCAAGCTAAAAGACACTTTACTCATGAGCAGCTAAGAATCATCCAACAACACTCCAGATTAATATCAACAGATATCCCTACAATAGAAGCCATTGGAGGTGGAAGCGCACGATGCATGATGGCTGAGATTTTTTATTAAAAGTTCAAAAAATTTTGCTACCAGTTTAATTTCCTTTCAGATATTCTCTAAAACGAGACTTAAGAAAAACCCCAAGGTCAAGGTAAAAAAAGATTGGAGGTTTACTTAAGGCCTGTAAAAAACTAATCATTCAGGCAGGGAATCATCATGAAAATTAGTGAATTAAAAAAACTGGTTGCTGAATTAAATAAAGAGGTTTCACCAAAGGTTACATGCACAAACATAATTAACCTGGCTGGCAATTTATCAGAAATCATTGAGTATTTTGAGCAGGATGAACATGTTGGTCCAGAGCTTATATACCGAATAGAAGCGGTGATTTGTGAATTCTGGAAGCTAGTTAGTCTCACATTACCTTATGAAGAATGGCAAAGCAGTATTCAAGTTGCTCCCTGGCTTATATTACAGCAATCATTATCCAAAGCCGGGTTACTGCCTACGGATTTCCACCATCCCATTTTGTACCAGCGCTTAAAAGAACGCTATGAAAGCTTTGGTCACAGCGAGTTAGGAGTTGACCAGCTCTTGCCCTTGCTTATCCGTTGCAGCCGCATGACTGGGTATGCCAATAAAGATCCACAATCTCTTGATACTTATCCTCACTCACCATTAAACAAACAAATCGAAGCGAGAAGACCACAGGAGCTTGCCAAGCTAAAAGACATCCTCTGCCTTTTAAGAGCCATCTTCTATTTAATTCATCATTGTTGCACCATTGAGCAATTGACGTTAATTCCTTACCTGATTTATTTTCGTAATCCCACTACAGATGAAGAAAGACGATCTGAATTGGCCATTTTTAACTGGCTAACCCAAAAACCAGCTGATTGCCTTGAATTCTTTAAAACCAATGAAGATTACATTGACACAAGATCATTTAGGCAAATTAGTGAGTTGGCACCATTACGCCCTTTTATCCCAACTGCGCGTAGTGATTTTATTAAAATAACTAATAGAGAACACTGGATATACCCTTTTATTCAAAGCAGGACAAATACATCAAGATCAGAGTATGATTTGCTGAATGATGCAGTCAATTGGTTAGATACTGATTTTGCAACTGAGAAAGATAAATCCTATCATGCTGCTTTGGAGTTTGCCCATACCGTCAAAAAGCAAGCAAACATTTTAACCCAAAGGGAAATGAAAATAGTGCATTCCGCGCTCTATGTCTTTTGTCTGGACAAATACATAAAACATCGTAAAGCAGATCCTCGTCCAAGGTGCACTCCGTTTTCACTTTCGGGAGAAACAAAATGCCAAGCAGCCGAAAAAAAACAGCAGGAGATACTGGGAAAACCAACGAAGTTTGGATTTTTCGAAAATCTGGCCTTGAATGAAGGAAGATTAAAAACACTGACCAAGACTTTTGAAATGCCACCCTATCCTTTACTAAGAAATTAGTTAAATTTAATTGTTGTTTTGACTGAAATGAAAGATTATGTCTGATTAAATCAAAACTAATTCGAATTAGAATCTGGTAATATTGGCATTCACTAAAGGTGCTTCATTTTCTGGAGTCTCCATAGGCGTAGCGACGGGCTCTGGACCCTTGATATTTTGCAGCCTTTGTTTGAATGATGAAACCAAAGTTTCATTTTCGTTTTTAATATTAAATAATTTGGAAAATAGCGTTTTAAAGAAACTCACCAGAAAATTGTCAGAATTTTTAAGTAATACATTTTTACATTGATCACTTAGGCCGTGAGCCTTGACCTCTGCCAAACGAATAGAAGGCTCTTTGCTGGTTGTTTTTAGCATGTCTTCCATCTTTGATATTTCCTGAATTTTTTCATCTTTGATTTCTTTTGACAAACTCTTATGATTACTAACATGCTCTCTTATTTCTGTCAGTGAGTCATACACACTGATCATCGTGTCATATTTTTCTAATTTACCCATAAAACTTTTCGCACTTTTATTCTGCTCCTGCAAAAACCTGAGTGTCTCATGATCCGGAATACGTTGGGTATTCATTAACTGAGACTGATGGGATCTTAATGCGGCTATTTTTTCTTCACGGCAGGGATTACCTTTAGGTTTCTTTTCTTCTGCCTCAATCAGGCTCTGTACTTCTTTTAGATGGACGTTTAATTGCTCGTAAGCTGCTTTTAACTCCTTATTCTTTTCAAAAATAGCAGGAGCATGAATTTTAAACTGGGTTTCAAGCCCTGTTTCCATATTATCAATGGCTATTTCTTTGATTATTTCAGATTTTTTGGCAATAAAATCAGGCATGATTTGCTTCAAGAATACCTTTCCATAAGGACCGAGTTCGTTGTTCAATTGCTCGCTGATTTTAGTATTAATATAATTAGTAAAAACTTGTCCTTTAAATGCTTCTCCAATAAGAAAGTTTCCTTTAGTTTTTGACAAGACTTCGGGGTTAGAGTCATTTAATATTTGCACTGCCAAATTTAAACGCTCGGCTGGGTTTTTATCAAAATTCGAGAGGATATTCTGAACATCGGAAATCATTTGTAACTTATCTTTTTTGATTTCGGGTAAGTCACTCCCGTTCTCTATGGTTTCTTTTAAAGAATTAAGTACATCATAAATATTGATTAAGGCGTCATTGCTTTCCAGAGATTTCAGCGAAGACCTTGTTTCTTCTTGCATCTTCTTAAGGAATTCCACTGTATTTTCTTTAGGAATACTGTCCAAATCACTCAAGCGATCCTTTAGAGAAGTCAATTTGGCTATTTTTTCATTGCGACAAGGATTATCCCTGGTCTTTTTATTTTCCTCATCAAGTAATGTATTAATTTCCTTCAATGTATTATTTAAATCAACGTACGCCTCTTTCAATGGATTGTTATTCAGCAAAATTCCGGGAGTAATCGCATTAATTTTTGAGCCAATTTCAGCCCCCATTTTGCTGTCAAATGCAACATTTCCCAATATTTCAGATTGATGCAAATGAATTTCCGGGCTTATTTTATCGATAAATAAACTGGTATAAATTCCCAATTCATTGTGCAGAGAGTTTTTAATATCGCTCTGAATATAACTGTCAAATAGTAATTTTTTAAAAGACTCTATTTTATTATTGATAATGTCAGGGGCTATTCTGTCTATTGCTTTTGCAATTTCCTCTTCCATATCTTGGTCAATAGTAATTTTCTCTAAAATCTCATTTTTTTTATCGAGAAAATCCTTTTCAATGAATTGTAGAAACTGTTCGGCATGAGAACCAATTTTAGCATCAAGGGCACTATTGACATTAGCATGGATGTAATTAAAAAATATTTTTTCTTTAAAGGCTTGTATTTTTTCTGGCCCAACTTCCAGCTCCTGTTTCTTTAGCAGATCAATAAAATAACCTATACGCTCTTCACATAATTTTACCTTTAATCGTTTTGTATCATCCAAACCGGTAATCAATTCTTGAAGTTTACTTTCATCATTAATAATTCTTTCTGTCGCGGCTTTAAAATCTTCCGGTGTTTGCAACTCCCTAAGAAAATAAGCGAGATCATATTGGTAGTTTATTTTGATAAGATGGGGTTGAAGCTCCGCATAAAGCTGCAAAAATTGTTCTTTATTCTCTTCTTTTTCGAAATCGCCATCCAAATATAAATCCCTTAATTTATCAAAAGGGCTGGATGGTTTATTAATTTTATGACGCTCTTCGAATACCCTGTCAATGGCATGGAGTAATGAGTACTCACCATCTGTTTTGGAAATGTAATCCTCAGTAAATTCAGGATTAATTTTAGCAAGATAAGGTTGAATTTTTTTATATTCATTCGAAGCTTCTTCTTTTAATTCCTCTAATGTCCTCTCGTACAGATTCATGTGCACCCCATCTTCTATATCCTTCGCAATATGCCTTAAGCTGGCATATGGTTGATATAAAGTACTGAATTGCTCATGCTCTGTACCAAATATACTTTTTTTCGTATCGATTGCACTGGTATCTTCCTTGACACTTTCAAGGCGTTCCATTTCTCTTGCCAAACGTTTTTGTGTGCTTGTTGTATCAATTAATAACTCCAAACCCGTTTGATCTTTTTCCAAAGGTAAATTGACAATCAGAGAACTATAGAACTTTTCAAATCGCTCACTCACAGTACGAGAATACGTACCGGGCTTTAGGCCCAAATGAAATTCTGCATTATCAGCAGCCGCCATTAAAATGGTGCCGAACTCTGCTTGAATTTCTTTTAAACGCCCCATTGTTAATTCTCGTCCTTCTTTACCAATATCAGAAAGCTGCATCTGCAGTTTAGCGGCAGTACTCAGAATCTTTTTAACTGAACCTGGACCAAAGGATAATCCATTTAATCCTTCAACAAATGCTTTCACATTCGCATCTATTTCCTCTTTGGAAGGTTCTGGAGTGTCAGGTTCCGCTTTTAACTTATTGAGCTTGACTGGAATTTGATAGAGGCTTTCTGCAATTAATTGTAAATAAGAAGTATCTTTCAGTGACGTACTTTGTTGAAGAGCATTTTCCTCATTCATAATTCTTTGCAAAGCACCACTGAAATCCTTTGCTGTCTTTAAACCTTCTAAAAATTGCGTTTGATCATAAGTACTATCGATTTTATGGAGGTACGGCTGAATTTCCTTGTATAGCTGTCGAAATTTTTCCTTGTTTTCCTCTTTTTCAAAGTCTCCTTCCAAATGCAAATCCTTAAGTTTAGCAAAACTACTTTCAGGATTATTAATGCGTTGGCGCATTGACATCACTTCATCAATAGCTTTCAGTAGTGTTGATGACTCTTTATGTTTTGCTATGAAATTTTTATCAAATTTTGGATCAACAGACTCGAGAAGAGGTTGGATTTTGTCATAATAACTAACCGCTTCCTCTTTTAATTCGTCAAAAGAAGGTTTATATGGATTATTTTGATCTCGAAACTCATCAGTAATACGCTTTAACAAGAGATAGGGCTGATAAACGCTATTAAATTCTTCATGTTTTGTGCCAAAAACTACCTCATGAGGGTTAGTTGTACCAGTAATAACAGGAGTAACAGGTTTTTCTGGTGCCTTAACCTTTGGTGCCGGTTCTTGTTTTAAAGGCAGATTACTAACAAGACCATTACAAAAATTACTGACAATAGTGCTTATGTTATTGGAGTAGGAGCCAAACTTTTGACCTGAATGATACTCGGTATATTCTGCAGCCGCCCTGAATTGCGCATTCAATTCGGAATGAATGTCCTTAAGTTTACCAAGTGTTACTTCAGGACTTTCCTTATCCAGATTAGAAAGCTGGGTTTCGAGTTTGGTCAAGGCAGCCAGTATTTTTTTCACAGAACCAGGGCCAAAAGACAAGCCACTGATCCCCTTGGCAAATTCGCCAATTTGAGTTTTTATTTTTTCCCTGGCTGAATCTGAAACTTCCAGGTCACCATCAAAATTATCGATGGCTTCCTGAATTTTACCCAATTGCTCACTAATTAATTGCTGATCTGTTTTAGGCTTAGGTCCTTTTGACAAACCAGATTCTACAACCGCTTGTTGTTTCTTCCATGCAGTAATAATATTTTGCTTGGGGGGCTCTTGTTTTTCTGTGGTTTTTAAATAATCACCTATGAGTGGCATACCCTCTAATGGTTTTAGCAAATCCAAACCCTCTTGGACAATTGCCTTTAATCCTGGATTATTTCCTGCCTCCATAACATAGTACTTACTGAAACAGATATTCATAACCAGAGCATTAAATGTGGTCATGACAAATCGCGTACGGTGATAAATGTTATTGGGGTCACCATAGTCATTTAACGACTCCAGCTTTTCCAAGCCATTCTTCATATAATGCATGGAGTTTATTAATTGCTTGTACATGGCAACTTCAGGGCTGTCTTTATGAAACTCGAGATACGGTATTTTGTCAAAATCAAGCGTTTCTCCATTCGATGAGAGCTGTTTCCATACCTCAGGAGAAAGATTGTCCTTAAGATAAGTCTGAAATTTTTTATTGAAAAAATCATCAACAGACTTGGATAACTTCAATTTACTCATCTGCCCAAAGAGCGTTTGTTTCTCAAGTTCTGCCCCCTTCGCTACCAAGGGATTTTTTGCATATTGTTCTTCGCGAGCTTCTTCCTCCTTATCCAGCAAAGTCGTTTTATCCTGATTTAAATCACTAATTTTCTCATTTAAATAGTCATTAATACCTGATTTAAGAGATACCAGATCGGTGAGGCGAAGAGGAGGGTCCGTTGGTTTTGAACTGGTTAGGCTGCTTACAAGGCGAGTGTTAATATCATCATGCTTCAACGCCAATAATTGTGGTTGAAATGTTTTATAAGCCTTGCGAAGAAATTCTTTATCCGATTCATCCAGAGAATCAAACGATGGGTTTTCATGGGGATACTTTTTCTGAATATAATTAAAAAACTCCGCTACTCCTTTCTGTGCTCTTTCAAGTTCTAAAATTTGGTTAGATGCTGCAATAACCCTCTTATGGTAATACTCAACCGGTTTATCGTCCTCCAAAGTAAATTTTAGTGGTTCAAACGGTTGAACCCGAGTAGTTAGATTAGTTGTTTTATTATTCATTGAATAAGCTGTCTCTTCTGAGTGACTCATGGTTTTTTCAATGAGCTTTGCTTTAAACTCAGATTGAGCAAGGCTTTGCTGAATACTGGATAGCACAGAGTCCTTACAGGATAATACCTGCTTAAAATGATCAGAACTCCATAATTGCTTATAATCGGAACTGTATAGTCTGGAAACGATATTGCTTCCGGTAGGCTGAGTAAGAGCATCTACAACCAGTTTGTCAATATCTGGGTATAATGCCGCAAAATGTGGCTGAAACTGTTTGTACTCCTTGATTAAAGCGTCCTTTTCACTCTGACTAATGTTTGCCAAACTCCACTTGGACCATGCTTTGTGAATGCTATTGTAGGAGCCGATTTTATCAAAGAAACGATTGGCCGCGGCAAGTACACTTTTGTCTTCAGAGCTAAGTCTGGCTTCATTAAGTCGGCTTTCCTGATTAGATCTTCTCTTCTGAATAAATACATCGTCCATCAAAACACCTAAATCAGGTGCAGGCGTTAATTTTGGCCCCACATCCAGTTTTTTGCTATCTCCAGCAAGAAAACGAACGATTTTTCCCCCTATTGAATCAGAATAATCTGAAACAGTATCAAGAACTCCAGCTGCCTTGGCAATATTATCAACTTGCTCTGCCAGCTGCGTATAGTATTTATTCATTTGTTCAAGAGCGGGATCGGTCAGTAAACCTGGTTTTAAACCCATGCTTTCTTCAACCATTTCCAGCTCTGAAATCAATTGGGGTAAAATATTATGTTTAATGTCTTCAAGCTTAGCGACAGCATCCAAATAAGCTTGTTTTGTCAGAGGAGCACCGGCATTAACCAAATCAGTACTATGGGCAATTAATCTTTTGACTATTGAAAGATAGCTTGGGATTGCTAATAGCCCACTCTTGGAACTGAGTTGTTCAAAATAATATTTTGTTTCATTTGCCTTTTTTATCATTGCGGATTGATAGTCTTCAGCACTGGTAATTGATTTGGTGGCAATCCCTGATGCCCCGGTAGCGATTAATTTTTGTAACTCCTCGAAGTAATGAGGCAATTCAAAAATAAGGTTACTGAGTTTACCCAAACTTTCTGACTCGGTTGGCTTTTCAGTTGGAAGCATATTGACTACACCAGCAAGCACTGCCCCGGCACTCTCCTCAGGATGCTCCGGAGCAAAATTTCCTAATGCCTTACTGGCTAAAGCCATTTGTGGTAATAATTTTTGGATATGTGGGCCTACTATATCTTGTATGTCCGAATTACTGTGATTGATTAGTTGAAGAGCCGCATAAATTTCATGCACCGCTTTATAACTGACCATGACTGCATCTTTAGCGATCATGGCAGTGTACCTATCACGACTGATATCAATATTTTCAATAGCTCGAAACGACTTTTCAGCATTTTCCAGAGCATTAAGCAATTTTTTCAGAACAGCGACTTGGGTAGGATCAGTCGTGTTAACTTTAAAAGGGGCATTGGGGTTATCTCGTTCAAAATAAGTAGCCAATTCCTCAGAAAAATGGGTTTTATCGGTAATCGATTTTAACAAACCATCTTTTATTGTTTTACAAGTATCAGCTATTTTTAAATCTTCTTTTAAATAGATGATGTAGGTTTCAATGGTTCTTTTCATGCCACATCAACCAGCAAATGAACAATCTATATTATTAATATAGTTGATTCATGCCAGTATAGTGGTTTTTTCTCTCAAAATTTACTTCACTTTGAATCAATATTGCGCAAAAACGGGGCATTAGTACGTCATATCAGATGATGTCTTTTCTTTTTTCTCCTCAGTTCCCCATAACCATGAGGTGAGAAAATTCAAGCTAAAAAAGCCAAAACCACTACTTACTGAAGGTTGAATTTGATTTTTTTGCATTTCGCGTTTGCGGTAAAAATTATAAACTTTTATCTGTTGATAGAGTTCATCAAACACCACTACATCATCAATGGATAATTTTTTGCCTGTTTCATCTTTATTACCCGTTGCGATAAGAAAGTTACTTAATGCTTCTTGATCATATACTTTCCCTTGGGCAGTAATGACAGGTGTTTTGATAAGCGTTTTACTTATTGGGCAAAGAAATATATCCGGAATTTCAGTGTATTCTTTTTGGCGTGCAGCAACCCGAGCATTTTGCACTAATCTGTTTTTTAATTTTTCATAGTTCGTTTGTGTCTCAACAAATCTATTGACTATAATCAATAACTCGGGGAATGGTTGCAAATCTTTAGCCGTTAAGGGTTTACGGCTTTGTGGGTCTTCTTTTTTCGTTTCTAACCATTTTAAAATAGAGGATTTATTATAAACAAAACCTTCTGGTGTGATCACGGGATCTTTTAGAAATCCGCTGTCAATAGGGCAAGTCAGCATTGTTGGTGTTGTTTCTGGATGAGATAAATTGGCCTCTAATGCTGCTTCTCTTAAGTATTTACTTTTATGATCAATATCAAAAGGATTTCGTGTCGCCATTTCTATTCTATACCCCAACTAAATGATGCAATATTTTACCATTAGATTTATTTTTATGCAATTTATTTGTTTTATAGGTGAATCACTCCTTCATTATTTGTGCTTTCGCTAATAAAGAGCACCGTATCTCAAGCTGCCAGTAAAAAAGACTACATGCTTATAGTGGTTCGAGGAAGGTCCCCCAATCAATTGCTCACATAATTGTTTGTTTAAAAATCACAAAGTCAAAATTAACTACTATAATAAAACTATAAGAAATTAAATTCTGTTTGAAACTTGCTGAAATTATGACAAAAAGCCGTAAATTAAAAAGGAATTTACTGGAAATATCAAAGACTGAGGCAGGACAATATTCTGTTAGTGCGCCTGAGCACAAAGGGTTGGTGCTAAGTGGCGGCGGAGCGAAAGGCATATCCTATTTGGGTATGATTCAAGCCTTACAAGAGCGCGGAAAAATAAAAAATCTGACCCATGTTAGCGGAGCATCTGCCGGAGCAATGACGGCGAGTATATTAGCCGTTGGCATGGATATCAAAGACATCAAAAAACTGATTGAGGGATTGGACATCACCAAGCTATTAGATAATAGCGGAGTAGGTTTTCGTGCGAGAGGAGATCGTTTTCGTAACATTCTGGATGTCATTTACATGATGCAAATGAAAAAACATTTAGAAAGCGTGCAGCAACCCATTCCTCCAGAACAACAGATGAATTATGGCATACTTAAACAAAAAATAGCTCTCTATGAAGACAAGTTATCAAGAGCAGGGATTGTGATAAATAATGTAGACGATATTATCAACTTGACAAAATCAGTAAAAGATTTGGAAAAACTTGATAAAGCACTTAATAGTATTCCTACTGAGTTGAAAGGCGCCAAAGGAGAACAACTTGAAAATCCTCGTCTAACTCTTGGTGACTTGGGCCGCTTAAGAGAGTTGCTGCCTGAGGAAAATAAACATCTAATTAAAAACTTGTCTGTAGTTGTAACTAATCAAACAAAGCATGAGCTGGAACGCTACAGTGAAGACACAACTCCTCAACAATCTATAGCACAAGTTGTCCAGTGGTCTGGGGCCCATCCGGTACTTTTCGTACCTGGCAGAAATGCCAAGGGTGAATACATCGCTGATGGAGGAATTCTGGACAATATGCCGGAAATTGAAGGGCTTGACAGAGAAGAGGTGCTTTGTGTCAAAGCAGAGGCAGGCACCGCATTTGAAGATCGCGTTAATAAGGCCAAGCAAAGTGCTATGGAAGCGATAAGCTGGTTTAAGGCACGCATGGATTCTTTGGTTGAGGCTACAATAGGTGGAAAATGGCTTCATGCCACTTCATCCGTGTTAAATCGTGAAAAAGTCTATTATAACATTGATAATATGATTTACATTAATACAGGGGAAGTCACAACCACAAACACCTCTCCAACACCTGAACAAAGAGCGCGCGCTGTAAAAAATGGCTACGATCAGACAATGCAATTACTGGATTCTCACAAGCAAACATTTGATCATCCATTAATGGCAATACTTTATATCGGACATGATAAACTCAAGGATGCATTGATTGATGAGAAATCAGAGAAAGAGATTTTTGAGGCATCAGCGCATGCACAAGCTATTTTGCATCTTCAAGAACAAATCGTCAAAGAAATGAATGATGGTGATTACAGTAGCGTGCAAAATTATTTAGATCAAATTGAAGACATTCTGACAGTCGATGCCAAAATGGATGACATCCAGAAAGAGAAGGCCTTTGCCCTCTGCATTAAACAAGTTAATTTTTTAAGTGAAGGAAAACTGGAAACTTACTTGAATAAAGTTGAGGCAGAAGCTAAAGCAGCCGCTGAGCCTAGCTGGGCCACAAAGATATTGAATCTTCTTTGGGCACCAATTGAATGGGTTGTTTCCCTGTTCAAAGGCCCTGCCCAAGACTTTAAAGTTGAAGTTCAACCTGAACCGGTTAAGGTTTCTACCTCTGAAAATCAGGAAACAGTCTCTAATCAAAAGGATATCAATCCTGCCGTAGAGTATAGAAAAATCATAGCTGAAGTAAGGCGCGAGCATACCGATCCATCCCCATCCCTGCAAGAAAAAGAAAGGGTTGGTCTTTCAACCACATTTGGCGGCCATTAACTCTGTTCTACATATTAGTTTATTAACAAGAATAATTCCGGAACATTTTTCTATTCATTCCTGGCTCAAGTGTGTTCTTCTTTCCTGCATGGTTTCTATGCTGTTGACAACTGTTTGATAACATATCTCTTTCATTACTGGAATATCTTTCAATGGGTATCCTTGATGAATAGCATAAGCTATTAAAAAACTATCCTGCCAAACCTTTTCATTTTTTTTGTGTTTTGCCTTAACCCATAACGCTATCCATAAAAAATGAAACTGCCATTTATCCCGGTGTAATTCCATTTCCTCGGAAAATACTGCGTCTATAGCATCAGCCAAACGACAAACTTTAACTCCTTCCACAAAGCTGCTGTTATGATTGACAATTTTATCAATGGTGGGATTTTCAATATACCATGATTCTGTAAATTGCTTATTTTTAAGCCACATTTTCGAGCGTTTTAAAGATTCTGCTATTTTTTCTTGAGTAAAAGGAATAATCTGAACACTTAATTGTTCAAATACGCAATCCAAATCAAGCTTATCAGGTTTCAAACGAATGCCCAGAAATTCGAGTATTTCTAAAAAATGCAAATTAGGTATATCACTTTTTTCAACAGTAATGGCTAAAAAATGCTCCACTATTGTTTGAAAATAAGAGAAATCAACTTCACGCAAGGTCACGCTGTCTTCAAACGCTTTATGATAATAATCTGTAACTTCCGCTGCAGAAATCTCTGGAGTTATCCAGGCATCTTTAATGCCCAAATCATACTTTAATAATAAGCCGCATAACCTGTTTTTTTTATTTTTCCTTGCGTGGATAAAAACTCCTTGCGAACCACTGCCATCCACTTCAGTTGCTTTAATCGTTATTTTTGCTTGACTAGCCTCTGTTTCAAATGTTACTCCCTTTTTTCTTTGCGTTTTAATCCAACGATCAAACATTCCATGGTAATGGGTTGGATACCAATATTTGATTATTTGTAATCTTGACAGTGATGCTGGCGTCAAAGTAATTGTATTTATTAATTGATCGATAGTAGATAGCGCTATCTCTCGTACCTCGATATTAGGATGGAGTAAAACCAGTAGTGCAATATCTTTACCTTCTTCAATACTATACAAATCAACAATCAAATCTGCAAAAAAATCAGGCGGCATGGCGTAGCTTTGTGCAAAAAAACTCTCTGCTATGTCAAACAGGGTTAAATCAGATAATTCATGGATCAAATCTTTTATGGAGTCCAAATGATTAAATTGCTCATCCACTTCTACCGCATCATCATCCTGGCTTGCCAAGCCATAATATGCTTCCTTTAAATCGTCAGTTAGCTCAACATGCACTTCATAAAATGCATTCAGTACGGGTAACCAAAAGCTTAAGCTATGCTTATGTGTATCAATGACCTCAGCTAAATGATTCATTAGTTGAGACAATAATTTTGTGGCATTTTTATTATTTGCCTCTGCAGCTGCTTGCAATTGAGCAATACAAATGTCTAAAGCGAAAACGCATGCTGAGTATATTGGAGGCCCATCATGCACTAATTCTTCACTCAAATTATTAATAAGGTGTATTAATTCAAGACTAATTTCCGGATGTTGGAAAAAAAAGGCATACAATTGAGGGTCAGGCTCTGCATCTTGCTCAATCAATACAGCCATATCAGCAATTACTCGCTGCAATTCTTGAGTTTTATTAGTCATTGTGTTTTGGGTACCTGCCTCGGCTTTCCATTTTCATCAATCGCAACAAAAACAAATATCCCTTCAGTAACCTGGTATTTTTCCATTTTGATCGATGAGTAAGCCCATACCTCAACCCGAATAGTCATAGAGGTATTACCTACTTTCACTAATTCAACGTGGCAGCTCACTACATCGCCTACATGCACAGGTTTTAAAAAAGTCATTGAATTAATTGCAACGGTAGCGACACGCCCATGGGAAATTCTCTTTGCCAAAACACCTGCTGCCAAATCCATTTGGGAGACTATCCATCCGCCAAATATATCGCCATTGGCATTAGTATTTAAAGGCATGGCCAAAGTTTGGATAGTCAACTCTCCTTTAGGTGTTTGCATCCCTATTCTCCACCACGTTTTAGTTTGGCCAAAGCATCGGCCATGGCTGTATTAAATACGGTTTTTTTGACTGGCTCCGATTTTTTTATCTTATCTGGTTTTTTCTTATGTTCTTGCTTCTTCTTAAATTCAGGCTGCTTTTGTTCCGCTTGTTTTCTAGCCGGCTGTGGTTTATTAGCTTTCTGCAAGACAGCAGGAGCCTGCTCATCATTCAGCTTCATACTTAAACCAATCCTTCGGCGTTCTTTATCCACTTCAACCACTTTAACTTTTACAATATCACCGGCTTTAACAACAGAACGAGGATCTGTAATAAAGCGATTGGTCATTGCTGAAATATGTACCAACCCATCCTGGTGAACGCCAATATCAACAAAGGCACCAAAATTAGTCACATTACTCACAACACCTTCCAGAACCATTCCTTGTTCCAAATCTTTAATGTCCTCAACACCTTCCTGAAATTGAGCGGTTCTGAATTCTGGTCGTGGATCTCGGCCCGGTTTCTCCAATTCACGTAAAACATCTCTTATTGTTGGCAAACCAAAATTCTCATCCACATATTGTTCAGCGTTAATGCTCTGCAATAATTCTCTATTGCCGATTATTTCCTTAATACTAACTTTTTTATCTGAAATAATTTTTTCCACTAAAGGATAGGCTTCAGGATGAACACAAGAGGCATCTAAAGCATTATCTCCATTCATAATGCGCAAAAAGCCGGCTGCTTGCTGAAAAGCCTTTTCTCCCATACGATGGATATTTTTTAATTGATTTCTGTTTGTGAAAGCACCATGTTCATCGCGAAATTGCACAATATTTTTAGCTAAAGTATCATTCAATCCGGAAATATGGGATAGCAAAGCTGCAGAGGCCGTATTAATGTCTACGCCAACAGCATTCACACAATCCTCGACAACACCATCCAGGCAACGCGCCAACTTTGCCTGGTTCACATCATGTTGATACTGGCCAACACCTATTGATTTGGCTTCAATTTTTACCAGTTCTGCCAAGGGATCTTGCAATCTTCGTGCAATAGATACAGCGCCTCTTAGGGAAACATCCAAATCAGGAAATTCATTGGCTGCAATTTCAGATGCGGAATAAACAGATGCCCCGGCTTCACTGACAATTATTTTTGTTAATTTCAAATCAGGGTACATTTTAATTAAATCAGCTACCAATCTCTCTGTTTCCCGAGAACCGGTGCCATTTCCTATGCTGATTAAATTAACCTGATATTTCGCAGCAAGCTTGGCCAAATCCGCAATGGATTGATGCCATTCATTTTGAGGAGCAAATGGAAAAATAACAGAGTAATCCAACAACTTACCTGTAGCATCCACGACAACCACTTTAACACCCGTTCTAATTCCCGGGTCAAGACCTATCGTCACTTGAGGACCTGCGGGAGCAGCCAGCAACAGATCACGTAAATTTTTGGAAAACACTTTAATGGCTTCCTCATCTGCTATTTCGCGCAGACGAGTTAATAACTCAAGCTCCAGCTTGGTAAATAACTTAATTTTCCAAGTCATCCTGACCGTATCTATAAGCCAGCCATCCGCTTTTCTTTGCCTGTCAGTGACATTAAAGTAAGCAGCAACCTTATTCTCTCCATAATTGGCATCCTGATCAGGTAAAACCAGACTTACTTGCAGAATTCCTTCACGCCGCCCCCGGAACAAAGCCAGTGCCCGATGAGATGGAATTTTTTTAATCGCTTCCGAATAATCAAAGTAATCAGAAAATTTATTCGCCTGATCCTTTTTAGTACTGTTTCCTACTGATTTGACTATTCCGTGTTGCCACAAATACTCTCGTAATTCGTTAATTAACTCGGCGTCTTCAGCAAAATGCTCCATTAAAATATGTCGCGCACCATCCAGGGCGGCCTGAGTGTTTTCAATCCCTGCTTCGCTATTTATAAATTGGGAAGCCTGCTCTTCGGGATCCAAAGCAGGATCTTTCCATAAAGCATGAGCTAATGGCTCTAATCCTGCTTCAATAGCAATTTGTGCTTTTGTACGACGTTTAGGCCTATAGGGTAAATACAAGTCTTCCAGGCGTGTTTTAGTTTCAGCAGCTAATATGCTTTGTTCCAATTCCGGTGTTAATTTTTCTTGTTCACGAATGGATTGCAAAATGACTGTTCGTCTCTCATCCAATTCACGCAAATAAATTAGCCTTTCCGCAAGAAACCGCAATTGCACATCGTCAAGCCCTCCCGTTGCTTCTTTGCGATAACGCGCAATAAAAGGTACTGTTGCTCCTTCATCTAACAGCCGAATAGCAGTTTCTACCTGCGATACTTTGACCTTAAGTTCATCTGCAATAATTGCGGCTGACGCCAACATCACTTCTGCCATTCATATCCCCGTAAAACATGATAAAAATCGTCTCATTATATACTCATCACATACTATAATGCGATATAGAAATTAAGCTAATATCCATACAAAATGTCCTTATGCGTAACACTGTACTACGTTTTACCCCTTCCTAATACGCCAAACATAATCATTCACTTCACTAATACCAAGATTAAATAAATGATCATTAGGCTCCCGAATTCGTTTTTGCGATTTCAACAACTCTATTTTGGCACATTGCTGATACGATAAAGCGATTTCTTCTGGGGAAACACTATACGGAGGACCCTGCACTTTCTCTTGATTATATTGTAAAGTCTTTAACAGAATACTTCCCCCAGGCTTAAGCCACTTGAGGCAAATATCTACATACGCTGGTCGCAATTTTTTTGGCAAAGCAACCAAAGCCGCTCTGTCATAGATAGCATCAACTGGTTCTATTAAAGCCGCGTTTAAAGCAAAAATATCGGTAATCCATAAATTCAAATTATCTGTAAAATATTGTTTTGCCTGACCTGTCGTATTCTCCCGAACAGTGATTTGGTGCTCCTGAACAAACTGAAGAATAGCCTTTTCAACCAGTTCGATACCAACCACATGATACCCTTGGCGAACTAACCAAAGCATATCGACACTTTTTCCACACAAAGGAACCAGAACCCTTCCCTTGGCAGGTATATTTAAGGAAGAGATATAGGCTATCAAATCCGGATTTACTTCTTCTTTATGAAAAGAAATACGTCCCTCGCACCATAACTCATTCCAAAAATATTGACCTTTGTTCACTCTACAGTCACCGATTTTGCAAGGTTTCTAGGTTGATCCACATCAGTCCCTTTAGCTACAGCAACATGATAGGCCAGCAATTGCAAAGGAATAGTGTAAACAATAGGCGCAAGCCAAGCACCACAGGATGGAACTTTGATTAAACGAGCGCCATTCGCTTTCCAATTTTGTGAATCATCAACAAATACAAATAACTGCCCACCTCTGGCACTCACTTCATGTAAATTGGATTTTAATTTATCTAAAAGTTCATCATTAGGGGCTACTGCAATCACAGGCATATCCTTATCAACCAAAGCCAATGGACCATGCTTTAATTCACCGGCAGGATAAGCTTCCGCATGTATATAAGATATTTCCTTAAGTTTTAATGCGCCTTCCAGAGCTACGGGATATTGAACCCCTCGACCTAAAAATAAGGCATGAACTTTATTTACAAACAAAGAAGCCAATGATTCGACTTCTTCATTCATCTGCAAAACACGCTCACAACAGGCAGGCAGCTCTTGTAATTGTCTTAAAACTTCCTGCGCACGATTGTCCTTACAAAGTGCTGCTGCCAACATCAGGAAGGCTGCTAACTGTGTAGTAAACGCTTTGGTAGATGCTACACCAATCTCAATACCTGCCCGAGTTAAAAAAACACAATCCGCCTCTCTCACTAAAGTACTGGTTGCAACATTGCATATAGCTAAACTAGCCAAATAATTCGATTGCTTTGCCTTAAATAGGGCAGCAAGAGTATCAGCTGTTTCTCCTGACTGAGATACAGTGATAAATAAGGTATTGTCGGGGACAACAACATCTCGGTATCGATATTCACTTGCAATTTCAACCTGTGTAGGTAAGCCGGCAAGTGATTCAAGCCAATATTTGGCAATCATTCCAGCATGATAACTGGTTCCACATGCCACAATGTGAATATTTTTTACCACCGGGAAAATATGGGATGCTTTCTCACCAAAACTCGCTCTTAGCACATCAATGCTATTAATTCGACTTTCTAACGTGTCTGTGATTACCTTCGATTGTTCAAATATTTCTTTCAGCATAAAATGCCTGTATGGCCCTTTATTCACTATCTCAGAATCACTGTTCAACGGATGAACCGCTCTTTGAACAAGTATTCGATTGGAATCATAGACCTTAATATCCTGTGTTGTGACACAAGCACTGTCACCCTCTTCCATGTAAATAACTGATTGTGCGAAAGATCTGAGTGCCAAGGCATCAGATGCAATGAAATTCTCACCAATTCCAAATCCCAAAACCAAAGGACTCCCTTTACGAATTGCAACCAATTCTTCTGGTCTTTTCTGATGAATCACTCCTAATGCAAAAGCCCCTTGCATTTCTGCAGCAGCTTTTTGTACAGCAAGTAATAAATTCTCATGCTGCTGGTAATGATAATGAATTAAATGCGCAGCAACCTCTGTATCAGTTTCAGATGTGAATTGATAACCATAAGTAATAAGTTGTTGACGCAAATGTTCATGATTTTCAATAATGCCATTGTGAACTAATGCGATTTCTCCATGAGATAAATGAGGATGAGCATTTTGTTCGGAGGGTTTACCATGCGTCGCCCAACGAGTATGAGCTATACCTGTATTTCCAGCGATAGCGGTCTCTTGCATAGCATCCGCCAAATTCTGCACTTTCCCCTGGATTCTTACTCTCTTTAAACGATCTTGACTATCTATGACAGCAATACCTGCAGAATCGTACCCTCTATATTCCAATCGGCGCAAGCCTTCCAATAAAATCTTGCTAATATCCCGTTCTGAAACAGCTCCCATAATCCCGCACATAACCTGCTCCTCTTTTCAGCAACTGTTTTTGTAGAAATAAGCTTTTTCATTCTTGGTTCATCTACTATATATAGATAAAGAGTGAAACGCATAAGAATGCAGCTAATTTCCTAAATAACCGGTGCCTTAAATTTTATAAATAATATTCCCTCATATGAATGAAGTATATCAATAAAAAAGGGGAATTATGACATAAAGTTTTACAAATCACTAAGGCAAATTAATCTTCGTCATCATTTAGAGACTCAAGAATTGCTTAAAAACCGCTCTGGATTTACTTAAATGAGGATCAATTTAGACAACTTCATCATGAAATCACCTGAACCACTGTTAATGTGGTTCAAGTGATGATACCTAATTGTATTAGGCGGACTCTGGCATTTTGCAAGTTACCTCGTAGCCATGTTCCTCCAAAGCCATACAAACCTCATAAGCAAGATAGTTATGTGCTCTCGTGGTTGGATGAATTTCATCCCAGAATAAATAGTCTTCTGGTTCACTACACATGTGATAGTTATTTTCACCTGGAGCAAATTGCTTATCTCGATATTGAAGAACCTGTGTGTATTGCAATACGTAGTTACGAGCAAATGGAGAGTGAATGAATGCATTGAACATGGGGAACTTCACATCGATACAGGCATCTTTCACATTATAAAAACCATATTTCTCCGGATCTTCAAACGCTTTTTTCAGGTATTGCTCTGTATTTACAAACAAGAAGTCAGCTGTTGGATACCGCTCTTTCCATGCGTCAATCCGTTTTGCAAGGCGCTCATTATGAAGGTCTACCGCTGCATTTAACACGTCACGATCAGTAGTTTTCACAAACTTGGGAGTATCCCCCACATGTGGTATTCCCATAATAACAAAACGTCTCGCTCCCGCATTAGCCAGTTTCAGAACTGCAGAACTCAAACCATCCAACACATTGTCAATATAGGTGCTCATTACTTCAGTATTGTAATTGTCTTCAAAAAACAGAACATTAATGTAATCATTACTTCCTGAATAAATAAAATACAGCGTTTCATCACTTAACTGCTCGTGTTCCAGCAGATAAGCTTGCACTATCAGACCAAGACTCGGAGGAATTAATTTTCCTACTATCAGGTTCTTGATTGTTCCCAATGGATGCCGTATCAAGTTCCAAACTGTTAATTGATAATCATAAGTGGCAGACCAGCTACCTCCAAATGCTTTATTTAGGTAGACTTCTTCATCACTTTTTTGTATCGATAACATTTCTGCCAAATACTCAATCCAGACACGACCATTAGAAAAGCGATTTTTCCAATAAGGTTTGCCAGGCAGCACCGGGACCTGTTTTACTTTACCCACCAAATTGGCAAGATAGGGAGCCAAATCATGATCAAAAAAATCTGTAACTGCTGATATTCCTGCATCAAGCACGATCTGTGGAACATAATAATCGTTAGCAAACTCTATCATTTTGTTGATAACAAAAATTTTGAAAGGAGCCACTAAAAACGCAGGATCCTCTTCCTGACGCAGGCTTTTAAGTAAATGGGTAGTATTACCGTTATCAGACAAGCTGTCTCCAAACACCACTATTGATTTCACTGGAATAGACGTAAAACCAACCAAAGGGAGAGACAACAATACAATGAAGAGCCAGCGACAAATCCTGTTGTTTTGGATCATAAAAATCTCCTTATATCAAAGCCAGCGAAACAAAAGATAGCAGCTTAACCCTTAGAGTATGATCAGAATTTAATTATTGTCAACGATTCTTTATACTTAAGTACTAACATGCAATAACGCAACTATTTTTCACCCAATATGCCGTTAAAATCCCGATGTCCAGGAAATGCATTTAATTCATTCCTATTGATTAAATTGTGCGTAAATGATAATTTTTGCGAATTGATTTTTTGTTAATCTTTAGGTTACAGCGTGAAAGACATTATTATTGCATCATTTTATAAGTTCATTCCTCTCAATGATTTTGAATCACTGAGAGAGCCCATACTCACTAAAATGCATGAAATAGGCATAAAAGGAACTATCATCCTGGCCCATGAGGGCGTCAACGGCGGATTTGCCGGGAATAGAGAACAAATGAATGTTTTTTATGATTACCTGCGTTCTGATTCGCGCTTTGCCGACCTGCATTTTAAAGAAACCTATGACAACAAAAACCCTTTTGATAAAGCGAAAGTGAAACTCCGTAAAGAGATAGTGACCATGGGCGTCCAGAAAGTTGACCCCTCTTATAATGCTGGGACCTATCTAAGCCCTGAGGAATGGCATCAGTTCATTCAAGATCCTAATGTTATTTTATTAGACACCCGCAATGATTATGAATACGAACTGGGTACTTTCAAGAATGCAATTAATCCTGACATAGAAAATTTCAGGGAATTTCCCGACTACGTTCAGCGCAATTTAATTGATAAAAAGGACAAGAAAATAGCCATGTTTTGTACTGGCGGAATTCGTTGCGAAAAAACGACAGCCTATATGAAAGAGCTGGGCTTTGAGCATGTTTACCAACTTCATGATGGCATTCTAAATTACCTGGAGTCTATTCCTGAAAGCGAATCACTTTGGGAAGGCAAATGTTTTGTTTTTGATGACCGCGTTGCAGTGGATCAAAAATTAGATCGTGTTTATCCACAGTTACCTCAGGATTATAAATACGAAAGAGAGCAGAAATAACGTAGAATATACTTTTTTGCCATAAGCCGTTCAAGGCAACAAAATTAAGAAAAGCAGTTCAATGGGATAGTACATCAGTTATACTGTTTTTTTCAACAAATCAGATGAATTATGACTACCAAAAAACAACCAGATTCCACCATAGCCTTGAATAGAAAAGCTGGTTTTGATTACTTTATTGAAGATCAATACGAAGCAGGCCTGGTTTTGGAAGGCTGGGAAGTAAAAAGTCTGCGTGCTGGAAAAATCAATTTGTCGGATTCACACGTGATAATCAAATACGGTGAGGCATTCCTATTGGGCGCCCAAATACAGCCTCTTCCCACCGCATCCACTCATTTTATTCCTGATCCGATCAGGACGCGCAAGCTATTGATGAATAAAAAAGAATTAAACCATCTCATAGGAAGTGTTGAAAGGCAAGGCTATACCATAGTCCCTCTTTCTTTGTATTGGAAAAAAAATAAAATTAAAATAAAAATTGCTCTGGCTAAAGGAAAAAAAGAGCATGACAAAAGAGACACGATCAAAGACAGAGAATGGCAAAGGGATCGTTCAAGAATAATGAAAAAGAACACTTGAGGAGATGGTTTATGAAAATAGGTGAGATGGTCCCCGATTTTGCTTTTAACGCCACGAACAACGTGCAAGGACATCTTAATGATTACAAAGGACAGATCATTGTACTTTATTTTTACCCTAAAGATGCCACTCCGGGCTGTACGACTGAAGGTCAAGACTTCAGAGATGCCTACTCACAATTTAAAGATTTAAATACGGTGATTTTTGGTATTTCCAGAGATAGTTTAAAATCTCATGAACAATTCAAAAGCAAACAGAATTTTCCTTTTGAATTAATCAGTGATAGCAATGAAACATTATGCCAAATGTTTGATGTGATCAAGATGAAATCCATGTATGGCAAACAAGTCAGAGGAATAGAGCGGAGCACTTTCATTATAGATACACAAGGTGTCTTGACACACGAATGGCGTAAAGTGAATGTAAAAGGGCACGTTGAGGAAGTTCTAGACACGGTGCGATCTTTGGCAGGATAAATAAGAATAATCCCTGATAGGGATTGATGCTTTAAAAAAATACTTTTTATAGAGTATTTAATTAATTTTTGCTATTATTGTTGCGGATAAATACATCAAATACGCCCTTTTCTTAAGAGTTCAATATGTTTATCCGCAACCTGCAACTTTTTATTGTTGTCGCCTCTTGCATACTGGTTTTAATTGGTACAGATATTTTGTTACCAAGCCTGCCTAACATTGCTCACGCACTGTCTGTCTCATCAAATGAAGCCAAAATGCTCATTTCCATTTTCATGATAGGGCAATTTTCTACAGTTCTTATTTGGGGCGTTATTGCCGACCGGCTAGGCAGAAGAAAAACATTATTTCTGGGGATGCTTATTTTCTTTATAGGCTCAATCTTCAGTTTAAAAGCCGATTCAATTCAGTTGTTACTGGCTTGTCGATTCTTGCAAGGTACTGGCGCAGTCGTTGTCCCTGTTGCAGGTTGGGCTTTAGTCCAGGATCTCTTCCCCAAAGACGAAGGAGCTCGCATCATGACCTGGATTGGGACACTGACTGCAGTGATTCCACTCTTTGCCCCCGCATTAGGGGGACAATTGGATGTGTTATATGGTTGGCGTTCAAATCTTTATTGTATCGCATTTTACTCTTTCATTTTATGCGTCATTATGCTGTTTTTACCCAGAACTATCCCCGTGCAAAAAACGACAACTGCTGACCTGAAGGAAACACTAAGCATTTACATTCGAATTATAAAAAACAAAACATTTATTTCCTATATCGCACTATTTGGATTATTAAACTGTGGCGAGTGGTGCTTCCTGACTGTAGCTCCATTTTATTATTCGCACGCACATATTGCTGCTGACACCATGGGGATATTATTAATGATTACTTCCATGGGATTTGTCTGCGGATCGTTACTGGCCTCCCGCTTATTTAATCGCCTGGGGATTGATAAAATCATAGCATTGGGAATTCAGTTGGCTGTAATGAGCAGCCTGATGTTGTTAATAGGAGAATACTTTCACTGGAGCAAGTACCAACTCTATAATGCCATAACTATCGGCGTCTATATTCTAAGCTCAGCCTTGCTATGGGGCGCAACCACATCCAGAGCCCTGCAATGCTTCGATGATTGCAGAGGCTCAGCCTCTGCAATTCGCAGTTTAATATTACTGTGCTTTGCTGCTTTTGGCACTTATTCAGGTCGCCTGGTTAATCATAATAGCCTGTTCCCTGTTGGATTGTTTTTACTTTTTATGGCCTTCATTGCATTCATTGTTTTCAATAATAAAGAATTGAAAACAGAACGGCACATGGAAGGCATACCCATTTAACTTAAAAACAGACACTTAATAATATAATTCTTGACGGAACCACCATAGCTCAGCACAATGAACATAGAATTCAGGGATTTCAATGTACTCCCTGCCTACGCAGGAGACTGATTCCACTTGAATTGAAGAATACTTTAGCTGACAGGGTGAACCTATGGATAATACCAATACCGGACTTAAGCTGTTCGTGCTCGATACTAATATTTTGATGCATGATCCTACTGCTATCTACCATTTTGATGAGCATGATATTTATTTGCCAATGGTGGTGCTTGAAGAATTGGATAGTCATAAAACAGGGACATCCGAATTGGCGAGAAACGTAAGGCAAACGAACCGCATGTTGGTAGAGCTAATGAGTAACGCCACTCACGATCAAATTGTCTCAGGACTGCCTATCCCATCTTACATCAATAGCAGCAACAAGAAATGCAGTGGACGATTGTTTTTTCAAACAGATGAATTTGATCAAGTGGTTCCTTCAACTCTGCCGGGCCATAAAGTAGACAATACAATACTGGCAACCGCTTTAGGTCTGCAAAAAAAATATTATGGCAAAAGACAAGTTATCATTATTTCAAAAGACATCAACTTGCGTATTAAAGCAGGGATATTAGGTATTCATGCTGAAGATTACTACAATGACCAAGTGCTGGATGACGTCAATTTACTTCACAGAGGATTACATATTCTCGATAACAATTTTTGGGATAGTCATGCCAAAGATATGGGATCCTGGCAAGAAAGTGGTAAAACCTTTTATAAGGTAAGCGGTCCTTTGGTAAGCCAATGGAATCCAAACGATTGCCTTAGTACGGAAGATGACCAGTTTCAAGCTTTGGTCAAGAAAATTGATGGGCCTAATGCCGTAGTTCAACTCATTCGTGACTACACTCAACCCAAACATTCAGTCTGGGGAATCACGGCAAGAAACCGTGAACAAAATTTTTCCCTAAACTTGTTACTGGATCCCGATATTGATTTTGTCAGCTTGCAAGGCTCAGCAGGTACAGGGAAAACACTATTAACCATAGCCGCAGGATTAACCCAGGTCATGGATCAAAATCGATACAGCGAGATATTAATGACAAGGGTAACGATTCCTGTTGGCGAGGATATAGGATTCTTGCCGGGTACCGAGGAGGAAAAAATGACTCCGTGGATGGGCGCTTTAATGGATAATCTTGAAGTGCTTCACAGCTCGCAAGTCGGCGGCAGTTTTGGACGCGGGGCAACTCAGGATTTACTGCAAAACAAAATTAAAATACGCTCGTTAAATTTTATGCGGGGAAGAACTTTTTTAAACCGCTATATTATAATTGATGAAGCGCAAAATCTGACATCAAAACAAATTAAAACCTTGGTTACAAGAGCAGGCCCAGGTAGTAAAATTATTTGTCTGGGGGACATTAAGCAAATTGATACCCCCTATTTAACTGAAACCACTTCCGGACTGACTTTTGCCGTAGACCGGTTTAAAAGTTGGGAACACAGCGCTCATATGACTTTGACTCGGGGAGAGCGCTCAAGGCTGGCTTTTTATGCGGCTGAGCATTTATAGTATTTGTTTATGAGGATTAATAATGACTGATCAAGCGATCACTTTTGATGATGTTCTGCTCGTTCCATCGTACAACCATCATGAATCCAGGCGAGTTGTTGAAACAACCAGTACCGACAGGTTAGGTAAACTGACTTTAAATCTTCCGGTAATCAGCGCCAATATGGATACAATTACCGAAAGTAATATGGCTAATTTTATGCACAGCAAAGGAGCCATGGGCGCTTTACACCGATTTATGACCATAGAAGAAAATATTCAGGAATTTAAGAAATGCAAAGGACCTGTCTTTGTATCGGTTGGATGTACTGAAAATGAATTACAACGAGCAGAGGCACTGCGAGATGCAGGAGCCGATTTCTTTTGTGTTGATGTAGCGCATGCCCACGCCAAATACGTTGGCAAAACATTAAAAAGCTTACGTCAGTTATTGGGAAGTCGCTGCATTATGGCTGGGAATGTCGCCACTTATGCCGGGGCAGATTATCTTGCGTCTTGTGGCGCTGATATTATTAAAGCAGGTATTGGAGGAGGCTCAGTATGCAGCACCCGAATTAAAACCGGCTTTGGCGTCCCCATGTTGACCTGTATTCAGGATTGCTCACGTGCCGATCGTTCCATCGTTGCTGATGGCGGCATCAAAACATCGGGTGATATCGTCAAAGCATTGGCCTTTGGCGCTGATTTTGTGATGATAGGCGGCATGTTAGCCGGCTCTGCCCCCACGCCAGGAGAGGTCTTTCAAAAAGATGACGGAAGCAAAGTCAAACGCTATCGAGGCATGGCATCCCGAGAAGCCCAGGAAGCATTCCTTGGACAAATGCATGAATGGAAAACAGCAGAAGGTGTTGCGACTGAAGTGCCATTTAAAGAAAACCCTGATGGGATTATTGCTGATATCATAGGCGGATTGCGCTCTGGTCTAACCTATGCCGGCGCCGACTCCATCAGCGAATTGCAAAGAAAATTGAATTATGTGATTGTCACCCAGGCGGGACGCATAGAAAGCTTGCCTCACAAGTTGCTGGAGGGATAACTCACCAACCCGGATAATCTGTTTTCACATCTATCCAGGCATAGACTGACTAGGTGTTGGGACATCAGAAGATGAGCCTGAGCCAGAAGATTGACCACTCCCGCTGTTAGAACTGCTGGATGTTTCGTCATACTTTGTTTGGCTACCAAGATCTGGCGTACTTGTATTAGTATTCGAGTCTGGTGGCGGGCTCAGTTGTGATGAAGTATCACTACTGCTGCTACTGCTACTGTTACTACTGTCTGTAGGCGGTGATGAGGACTGACTGTCGCTGCCACTGCTGCTACTGTCTGTAGGCGGTGATGAGGACTGACTGTCGCTGCCACTGCTGCTACTGTCTGTAGGCGGTGATGAAGACTGGCTGTCGCTGCCACTGCTGCTACTGTCTGTAGGCGGTGATGAAGACTGGCTATCGCTGCCACTGCTGCTACTGTCTGTAGGCGGTGATGAAGACTGGCTATCGCTGCCACTGCTGCTACTGTCTGTAGGCGGTGATGAAGACTGACTGTCGCTGCCACTGCTTGTTGTAGGCGGTGATGAAGACTGGCTGTCGCTGCCACTGCTTGTTGTAGGCGGTGATGAAGACTGGCTGCCGCTGCTGCTTGACGAAGTAGGTGTGGGGGTAGTACTACTAGAACTGGAACTCGAACTGGAATTGGATTGTTGCGTTGAGGAGTTGGGATTTGGTTTGGGTTGCTCTGATTCAGCCAGTTTATTTTTAATCCCTTCCACTGCCTTATCAACCAGAAAACTGGCACCAGCTGATATTTTGCCACCCACCCAGTAAAAAGGCTTGTTGATACCGCCTTGCCATTGCTCGACCAGCTTCATATACCTTTCAATCATTTCCATTTGCGGATCTTTTTTGTCATCATCCTTCTTTTGTCCTTCCGCAGGCTTATTTTCAGCACCAGGCTGAGGAGCATTTGAGCCAAATTGCTTGCCGATATTATCGGCTAATTTGCCTAACCCTTTTTTAGCAAGTCCTCCGATTACACTACCTACTTTCCCAAGCGTACTTTGTTGAGGAGCTGGCTCAACAGTCTGCTCATCCGTTGGTTTTGGTTTCGGCTTCGGTGTTGGTGTCTGTGATTTGGGTTTTGGAGTTTCTGCCATGTTAATTTACCATATCTGTTGATATCTAAATTATAGTACCTCATCAAGATTTTGTCCGAGGTTACTTTTCCAATTTTACTGTTCAGGGATATATTTTTTATTGTTATATAATATAATAAAACAAATGAATCAATTAAATACAATATGATTCATCAATTTACAAAAAATTTACTAATTAAAACCATATCTGTAACTCTCAGGACTTACGAAAAACCCCAAGGTCAAGACAAAAAATGTTTTTAGTGAGGGAGTTTAGATAAACTAAATGACCGAATTAAAAACATTTTTTAACATAGAGATTGGGGTTTTTCGTAAGTCCTGACTCTATAAACTAACTGTAATTATTAATCTCGATTTCTATTTAATTAAACTTTAGATAATTTCCATTAAAACAGTGTCTTTATATATTTTGCAAAAGACTATTGCCCCGAATAAGACAAAAAGATTTACACTTTAAAGTTCTTATATGACAAAGAAAAATAGCACAGTACTTATACTAAAATAAACTGATACAATTATAACTTTTACATTTTTATATTTGGTAATACACTTTCTTTTGGAAAGCCTATTCACCCCAAATTAAACCAATTACTATAGCAACCATACATGGCATGACAATGAAAAATGAATATTCTATGAAAATCAATGATTTTCGGTATATGCGCCGCGGCAAACATCTCAGCGAACTGCAGTCGGAGGAAGCAAATCTCCTTGCTCCAGTCAATCAGCGTGGTAAAGGCACAGAACGAGCTTTACTGGTATTGCATGGTTTCTCTTCTTCACCGGCAGTTTACCGATATCTGATTCCTAATTTAAAAAATTATGATGCCATCCTTTGTCCTGTATTGGCTGGTCACGCCGAAAGTATAGAAGCCTTTTCAAAATCCAAAGCAGCTGATTGGCTTCAATCAGCAAAAAGCGCCTGTGAACTCTTAATAAATCAGTATCAAAAAGTTGATGTTTTAGGATTATCCCTGGGAGGATTATTAGCCTGTCAATTAAGTCAATCCTATGCTATCAATCACCTGTTTCTATTAGCCCCCGCATTAAAATTACACATGCGCATCAACGCCATGCTGAAATTAGCCCAGATTCTTAAGTGCCTCGGATTTCGACAACTTCGCAACGCTGCAGGGAATATTATCACCGATGAGCATGCCGAAATCGCTTATAGAAAACTTCCCATTTCCACAATCATTGAAATGCTAACCTTGGCTCAGGGATATGAATGGCTCCCCCCAACTTGCCCGGCCGATCTTTTTCTTGGAATTCATGATCAAGTGGTTGCTTCTCAACAAGTAGAACAATTATTTTGTAATTTACCTAATGTCAAAATACATTGGCTAAAAAATTCCGCGCATGTACTGCCGCTAGACAACGATCTGAATGAGATTATTGATTGTATTAATAAAAGCAAATGAATGGAAATAAAAAATTGCCATGATTGATTTGTAACCAATCAAACAACCTCTTCTTTAGACTTGCAAGCGTTATAGCGATTTAGATATTGAATAAGAAAAAAAATCATTGTATTTTAACGGCTCATTTTGTTCTTTGGAAATTAAACATGTTTTTTTATAATGCCTCATTAAAAAATGATGAATTAAATGCATCAAAAATTGCTGTTCTCGTTACAGGATTAGCCTCATTATTACTCATTGGAAATTATAGTGATGAAGAGTCCTACGAGGATGTCTCTCCCTCTTTCCTTAGTCGGATGATGGAAGATACTCCTAATTATCCATTTACATCCGATGAGGAAGGATTTGAAGTCAACATAGGGATTCCGTTTCAACTCTAATTTATAGCAAGCTAAATTCACCAAGGGTTTACCCTTATGAATTTAGCTCTTTTATCCTGAATCAATGCTAGGGAAACTGCTTATTGTATCTATCAAAATCTTTTAAATCAGATTGGCCCCATTCACGCATATCCAGCACTGAGCCATTAAATGCCATGAAATCAGCCCTGGTTTTTGATAAGTTATAATAGTAAATATCACTGGCATCAGTAGCAAGGCTGCTTTGATGATTCACAGCTGAAATTTCTGCTACGGATTTATCATGGGTTTTCACAAAACTACGTTGAGCTCGTAAATATTTCCCCTTAAATTGAGCAAAATCCCACAATTCAACATCCAGTCGATTCACAATTCCAGCCAATTGAATTTTGGCCGCCTTTTTTGCTCTAATGGTTAAAGTATCGCTTTTTATCCAATACAAACTTAACGTGCCTTTTCCATACATATCAAGCTGTCTTAGATTGACAAAACCAGATATCAGTACTTTGGGATCTCCTTTCAATACGATTTGCAAATTCCTGCTGGATACACCATTGATTTGTGTCACGCCATTACCGACTGCCTCGAGTTTTTGCAACCCAATGTTTCCTGCCAGTCTGGTGGTACCTTCGTTCGCTAAATACAAGTCCAAGTAGCTGGTCCGTAAATTATTCCCTGTCACAACCCCAGCGCCCTCATAGCGAAACCGGTTGAGGAATTTGGTTTTAATATCCACAGTCACAGCACCATAATCCGGGTATCCCTGGCCCAAAGACACATAGAGTGTATTTTGTTTTACTATCGTTCTTACTTGAACCAAATCTCTGGGATCACCGCGTAACATGACCTCTGGCTTATTATACCCGGTATGCAAATTAACATTCAGTCGTCCCTGAACTACGATTTGATTGAACGATGACACTTGGCGAAACTGCCGTGTACTGCTGGTACCTTGTTTTTTAACTTCCGCTGGAGGTGTTTGCGGTTTATGATGGGCGCAGCTTGCCAATACAAACATAAGTAAAATCAATAAGTAGCACCGCTTTAGCATAATCTGTATTCCTATATCAATAATCTCTCTACATTAGAGGAAGTTTTGACAATGTGCAAGGCAGTCTCCTATAAGGAAGCAATGCCATATTATTTTAAAAAAGTTTTGTGAACGAGCCATCTCCTCCACTTGAATACCTATAACCATTTTTCATTACTAAAATCAGAAATGGTGACATTGCTATTACAATAATCATGGTGTTGTGAGTGGCTGGCTTTATCAACCAAAGACTCTAGAGACTCTTTAAAAGGTATGAGAGCAGGTAATTGGACATAAATATCCACCAAGATCCCATTCTTGCAACTTAAAGTCACTTTACCTGTATTGTTTTCCCCGAAAGATCTTTTAATCAATTCACGCAAAGTAGTCAATTTTACAGTATCACCACGATGAGCGGTAAGATATTGACCGAACTCTGTATTATTAACTTCTGTAGTCAAGCGCATAGCCAAACTAAAATAACCATCCGTGCTTAAATCCTGACAGCTCCCATGTTTGTTCCATTCATGGCGCTCCAGACAACTGCCATAATTGTAACTCGGCATAAGTTTCTTTAAATTTTGAGCAACATCAGAAGATAAATCCAATGGAGAATAATCACAATGGTTTGTTCGAGGGCTTATTCCACAATAGCCATAATTATGGCCGCATGCTTCTTGATTAGGCCATAATCCATGCAGGATCAGATGATTGGCCTGATAAACTGTCTTTGTTAATTTCAAACACTCTGGTTTGCCTATTTCATATCCATAAGTTTCACAAAAACCTGGCTGTGAACTTAAAGCCAACACATAAGAATCAGCCATCCCGGGAGAAAGATCACAGCTCGCTTTGGGACGCTCAGTGTATTCAATGACCCCGCAATCAACACTCACCCAGCGCAGATTAGGTTGATGATCTGAAAATTGTATACGCAACCAATCCGGTTTGGTTTTATTAATTTCTTTTAATTGATATTTCTGGTTGGGCTCAACCATCAAATTATCAGGATTTGATTTACGATTCTTGGAAAGGTAAGCAGGGCATGATTTTGTTGCTTCGAAAGTACCATTGACGAGAATTGAGGCATTAACAGTGAAAGAACAAAAAAGCAAAAGCAGGGTGATTGGTTTTATCATTACGACATCCTGGCTTGTCTTTGGTAAGCCCATTATACCCTAGTCGGATATGAATGCCAGCAATTATTTTTTCATGAAATTGATTAATAAGGATTTTTTCAATACAACTACATTCCGAATAAAAGAATACTATGATATAGAGGTAGGTACTGGAGAAAATAAATGACCCAACAAGATCCTGTAGTGATTAAATCCAAGGGAGACCAGGCTTTAGAGAAGGGGGATTTGCCTCTTGCCTTAACACTGTATGATGAAGCATTAGCGATAAACCCACAATTTTCCGGAGCCTATTATCAAAAAGGAACCGTTTTACTTCGCATGGGTAAAACAATACAAGCAGCAGCCATGTACTGGCAAGCTTATTTATTCAGCGAATTCAAAACTGACATAGGATTAATGACAGCAAAAACTCTGGCGCATGCTAATTATTCTTTGTCAGCCTGCAAGCTTTTTGAATCATTTAAAATTGAAGAAATGGACGGTGAAAGCCTCGCCTATTACCTCTATGCTCTAAGGCAACAAGGAAGGGTACAAGAAGCGTATTCCTTGTTCCCTTATGTAAACCAATTCAATATCCCCAAAACAAGTTGGGCAAGAGCCATTATTTTGCTTGACCTTAATAAAGTAGAGGAAGCGCGCTTCTTACTTGAACCACTTGAAAAAACGGATAAAGATGGACACATCACCATTTTACTGCATGCGGTATATCTGGCTTTAAATGATAAAAAAGCAGTAAAATCTCTTTTAGACAGAGCAATTCAACGCATACCCAATAATGATTATTTTTGCTGCCAGCGAATTGCAATAGACATACTCAATGGTTTAAACAAGACACCGATAGAAACGTATCGCGCATTCAAACGCTTTGATCTCATTGATGCAGCTGATTATCTTCATAAACATGCTGACAAACATTTGCGACATAGTGGAACAACTTATCAAACATTTGATTTATTAGCACCACAGGTTCTTTCTGAAGGCTTAATACTGGAATTTGGAGTGCGATTTGGCTATTCCATTTCCCATATTGCCAAACTCTTTCCCAAACGCAAAATTTTCGGTTTTGACAGTTTTCAAGGGTTACCTGAAGATTGGCACCACGAAAAGGCTGGCTCTTATTCCACCTATGGTAAAATTCCCTCCGTAGCAAGTAATGTGACTTTAATCGCTGGATGGTTTAATGAAACTTTGCCAGATTTTAAAAAAAATAACAGGGAACCCATAGCTTTTATGAATATCGATTGTGATCTCTATTCTTCCACAAAATTGGTGTTCAACGAATTAAACCCCCAGATTGCACCAGGTACTATCATAGTATTCGATGAGTACATTGGTAATATCAATTGGCGCCAGGATGAATTTAAAGCTTTCCAAGAATGGGTAAAAGAAAATAAAGTGGAATATCGTTATCTTACTGCCAGCTTTTATACCAAACAGGTCTCGGTACAAATTCTTAAGAGAAAGTGAAAAATAATTGAAAAAATTAATGCAATTTATTGGCATTAAAAAACCACCTTCCTCTTCGTTTTTTTAGACAAAGAGGAAGGTAATTCAGTGAATACGGGATTATATAGCAGTTACTTCTTCTGCTTGCAAACCTTTCGCTCCCTTAGTAACAAGGAACTCCACTCGTTGTCCCTCTAGCAAAGTTTTGCGCCCAGCGTTGCTAACGATAGAGCGGAAGTGTACAAATACATCGTCTTGACCATTATCACGACTAATGAAGCCATAACCTTTATCATCATTAAACCACTTAACGTGGCCAGTTTCTTTCACAGACATTTCAAAGTTCCAAATAAAATTAAACAAACACTTGTAATGAGCGATAAGAGAAAAAATACAATGTAATCATCGATGAGAAATTCACGACCAAGGGAAATATAAGGAAGGAGTTTGTCGAAAAACAAGATTTTAACCAATAATGCTCGTAGAACAAGTAATTATATTATAATATACTATTCTACAAATAGCGAGCATTATGTACAATATCTTCGATAAATGTACCACTTTTATCTTACCGTCTATGGCCTGTTACTGTGCTCATCCGACACCCTGGGCTCACCCAACGAAGCGAGTGGCGGTTTCGTTGGCGATGTAAAAAACTGCCAGGCCCTATTCATATTTTTCCAGCTGAAATCCTCTTCATACCTCACAGTGGGAGCATACCATTCCGTCATGGCATCGGTTGCCTTATTTGCCACACAGGCTACGTCTTCAAAACTTCCCAGAGCATAAGAGCCCAAATACATAGTATTCGTGCGCTGTTGCTCTTTATCCAATTGCAATCGCAAATCCCAGGGAAGAGTCGACATATAATCTTCCCAGATTTTATCCTTTACAACCGTAACTTCAGTTACATCCGGGATAGACTCTAATTCTTTTCTTAGCGCTTCATGATCAAATTTAAATTCATTATTATTGGGAGATAAATTCACATAAACCGTGCATAACCGTCCATCTTCCGGATTACTCCTGTTATCCCTGGTTGTAATAAGCGCCAAATGCCCAAAGCCCCTTTCCTCAAGTGCTTTTGTGAAAAAATACTGTTGCGGCGGCAATCCTTTGATTTTATAAACAGCAACAGGATAGCGATAATAATCCAGACTCTCTATACAATTGTTTTCAACTTCAGTTAAGTCTAAACCCAGAGATTTCCAGTTTTTTGGTGAAGTCGCCAAAACCAAAGTATCGGCTGTTTCTGTTTGCTCGATACCATTATGCACATAAGTCACAGTCACCTTATTTTTTTCTCTCTTAATCCTGGAAACAGAAGCACTGGTACGCACATCAAATTGTTCCGCGATTCTCTCCATTAAAAGCTGAAAACCGCCATGTATTGCTAATAGTGAGGGCCTGCCAATTAATTGATCGGCTAAGAGGATGTCCGGCATGGTGACCTTGCCCATATACTCAAGAACACAATAAGCCGGACAAAAGTTTAAATCCCCGTAACCAAATCCAGGCACAAATGGCTTTAAAAGGACAGGTAAATAAGACATGTTGTTCAGCTTACAATATTCAGAAAAGGGGTTTAACAATTGATCTGGAAGTGCTTTTTTATTTTGTTTTGCCTTTTTATAAACATCATAATCACTATTAAAAGCCCATAATTCTCTAAGCAACTTCATTTCCATGCTTATTTTTTCTAACGAACTGGCTTTTTCAAATAATTGCTTGATTTCTATCGTTTCAGAAGCTGTTGGCATTACCTTTTCAAATTCAATGCCGTGCTCAGCTAATGCATCAAGAACAACACCATAGTTGGGAGCAACCAATGCGGCTCCCCATTCCGTTTTTAACTCAGGATGAGCTGCATCCGAGTAGGTGTGGCATTTGCCGCCCACTACGGGTTCACGTTCAAGGAATATACATTCTACTGTCTTATTTTGTAATTTTGCTATTTCCTTTAATTGGCGTGCAGCGAATAAGCCGCTCGGGCCTGCCCCTATAAAAATGACTTTGGATGGTAAGGTCTTCATTGAAATCCTCTTTGGTGAAATCCATTTACAACTTACCTTTATTAAATACAACTACTCAAACTGGAACTATTTACTGCCTACGCAAAATGCCCTGAAGTTGAAAAAATATATAGTGACTTGATTTTTAAAAACCGCGTTAAGCAGCAGTACGTAGAGAATCGATTATTTAAAATTCAAGTGACTATAGCTATAAAAAAACAATCACTTATTATTAATTTTATGAAAAGCTACAGTTAACTTAACACAAGGTTCGATAAATGAAAACTTACAAAAAATCAGCATCAAGGAATTGATGCAGGCGTGATATTTTTTGGCAGCACAGACTGTAATTCATGAGCCAACTCCAATAAGAGCAAATCATTGCCTTTTGCTGAACCCATTTGCACAGAGACAGGCAAATGATGGTGGAACATAACTGGTACAGTCATAGCGGGTAAGCCACCTTGATTAAACAGGGAAGTAAAAGGTGAAAACTCTTTCTTTTTTTGTAGATACTTATTGAATTCCTCATCAGTGCGCAAATGACCGATTAACAGGGGTAATTGAGCCAATGCAGGAGTTAATACAATGTCTGTTTTTTCCAATAATTGATGCAGAGGTCTTAGTGATTGATATAGTTTGTTTTTGGCAATAATGAATTCATAAGCGGAGACCATTTTTCCTCTGTAATAAAATTCCCATGTTATGGGTTCCAATTCATGAATCATTGGTTTTCTGCCACTGATTTGTTCTTGAGTTTTTATTTTCGCATACGTGCTCGCTGCAATTAAAGTATGGGCGCATGAACTGATAACTTGCAGATCCAATGGCAAGTGCACTTCATTTAATCTGTGACCTGAATTTTTCAGGATTTCTTTTATTTTCTCTACCGCCTCCTGGCATTCCCTTGCAATTGGTACCTCTGCAAAAGCGCCTGTCAACTCGGTAATAAGTAATTTTTTTTTCTTTCTCGATAGTCTGTTAAGTCGCATGGGGTTTATTACATTTTTAAACAATGCAATAGCATCACTCATGGAACGAGTTAGTATAAAACTGGTAGCCATCCCGGACCATGCTTCATCAACCAATGGCCCTGAGGGAACCAGACCTGGTGTCGGTTTGAATCCAAACAAACCACAACAAGCCGCTGGAATACGAATCGACCCGCCTCCATCGCTTGCCGTAGCCACAGGCGCTATCCCTGCCATTATGGCAGCAGCAGAACCACCAGAAGATCCGCCTGCCGTTCTCATAGTATCAAAAGGATTTCTGCAAGGCCCAAATAAATTAGAGTCAGTAACGCAGGAAAGGCCTAATTCTGAAGTATTTGTTTTTGCAAATGGTACAAAACCAAGAGCAATCAATTTATTAATCAAATCACTGTTTGTCTCAGCCAGATTATTTGAAAAAAACCTTGACCCTTCCGTTAGTCGAATGCCCTCTATGGCATGGCCCAGATCCTTGACTAATAACGGAACACCATAATAGGGCTCGTTACCTTTCATTTTAGCAAGGCATTGATGCGCATATTCAAAACAATCTGTAACTACGGCATTTAATGAAGGATTCACTTGATATAGGCGTTCTTGCGCACACCGCAAAACTTCCTCAGCACCAACCTGATGGTTTTTGATCAGTTCAGCAAGCTCCTGCACATCATAGTGGATATACTCATTAACATGCATACTCAATTCCTACAATAGCCAGAGAGCTTTATAAAGAGAGAACATTACTCTTTACAAGGTTATCTATAACATTATAGCTGTTGTTATCATAGTCGCCTGAGCCAGCTTAGCCAAATTATGACGGCATACAATCTGGCAGTAGTCCCGTGATTACAGAAAAAAGAGGATAAATAAGTTGTCCATATTGACAGTAAAGGAATAACTGGCAAAAACCACCGCTTAAACAGATTTAATTTCTAAAATGGATTAATAGGAGGTAAATTACTGTTTTTTCGCTTTTTCACAGATTCGTTACGTTTTACCGCTTGCACAGCCCGCAATAATTCATCCCCGCGCCATAATGTTTTTTCCTGACTTCGGTACAAGACTTGCGAAAGCAGATGCAATTGTTTCCTTAAATGCGCGTCTCTTACCAATTGCGCCAAGTCAGTTAAATTAAGCATTGGAGCATCAGGCCATTGCAAAGAGGCCCATTTTAAAACAGCATCACGAGCTTTTTTGGGATTACATTGACTACAAGCTTTATTTAAAGCATCCAAAGCTTTTTTATACTCCTTTTTACTGGATGACTCTCTCGGTCGCTTTTGCCATATCCATAAGCTTAAAGTGATTAACCAGGCCAAACCAAAAAATATTGCCAACTTCACAGCCCAACCTCCTGATTCATTGGCAACTGATGCAGAATCAGGCGCTAATTGACTGCTGGCAGACATTTCTTTACCTGTGACTTGAGTGTTTGCAGTATTTGCCTTGACCGCAGTAGAAGGGATGATATCTATGCTCCTTGGAGGTAAAACAGCGATTTCTTCTTTACCTGTTTCAGTATTAAACCAGGTAAGACGCAATTCGGGTATTGTCGTTTTGCCTGCTTTGTTGAACAAATAAGTGACCTTGATTTCGACACTGCCAATTAGCTCACCTTGCTTAACCTGATTGCGTTCCGCCCCTTTCTCTGGATAAACGCTAAAGAAATCTGTTTCTTGAAAGGTAAGTGTTGGCAATAACTGAGCTGGAATGCCTATTCCTTCCAATGTCACTGTACGTGTTAACGTACTTCCCTGACTGAGAGTCTGATTACTGTTTTCATATTGCTCGGATAACTTAACCTGTTTTGCTGGCAACCATAATTTGCCTTGATACTTTTTAGGGATTGGCTTGATAGTTAAGTTAATCGCTTTATCCGTCGCTTTGGTGCGTTGGGGGTTATAGTCATATACAAGAGCATTAAAAATCGGTGATATGATTTTCAAAGTGCCACTTTTTTGCGGATATATCGCATAAGTTTGCTCTTCAACAACATAATTAATGTTGTTATGAACAGCATGGTAACGTTTCGCATCCCCTAACGGAATCAGCAAGGCATCATCAACTTTTGGACCTTGATAATCGGCATCTAACAATCGTTTGCTATTGTATAATTTGACCGTATAAATAATTTGTTGGTTAACATAGGGGTTTTTCTCATTCACTTCAGCTGTCAGGAAAACGTCCTGCTTTTGTATAGCCTCATCTGGCAAAGCTTGTGTATTGGCACTACCCTGGACATTGATAGTGATTGGCAGACTTTGTTCAAGACCTACTTTTATTGGAGGAATAGTAAAAATACCTGGCTTTAGCGCTCTCAAGAGTACAATCCATTGACTTTGTGATTGCGCCTGCCCATTAATAATGGAATAGTTTACATGCCTTTCTGTACCCAAAATCACAAAATCCTTTTGCAATTCAGTCAGATCGGGAACTCCGCCCCCCTGTTGATCTTCTTGAGTAATGGATAATTTAAAGGTTTCTCCCATTGTGACTTGCGAAGGCTCAAGTTCAACTTTGATTTCTGCAAAAGATAATGATGAAAATAAACTCAATAAACCCCATAACATTAATTTCTTCATTGATACCACCCACGCTCTCTACGTAAATGATCACGTAAAAATTTTTCTCTCATTAATCCACCCGGATCATCAGGTATTAATCGCAACCATTGTTCTTTAGCAAGTTGTTTCTCCTGATTCGCTTCGGACTGAATTTCTCCCTCTTGCTTGTCATTTTTTTTATTTTGAACTTTATTCTGTTGTGCCTTATTTTGCTTGTCCTGATTTTGCTGATCCTGGTTCTGCTGATCTTTGTTTTGCTTGTCCTGATTTTGCTGATCCTGGTTCTGTTGATCTTTGTTTTGCTTGTCCTGATTTTGTTGATCCTGGTTCTGCTGATTTTTGTTCTGCTTGTCCTGATTTTGCTTGTCCTGGTTCTGTTGATCTTTGTTTTGCTTGTCCTGATTTTGCTGATCCTGGTTCCGTTGATCTTTGTTTTGCTTGTCCTGATTTTGCTGATCCTGGTTCTGTTGATCTTTGTTTTGCTTGTCCTGATTTTGTTGATCCTGGTTCTGTTGATCCTTATCCTGCTGATTCTGGCTTTTTTTCTTTTCTTTATCTTTCTTCAACAATTCACTGATTAATTTTCGATTATATAAAGCATCCTGATTATTTGGATTAAATGCCAAGGCTTTGTCATATGCTCGTATTGCTTCCTCATATTTCCCTAAGTGTGCTAGAGCATTTCCCTGATTATAGTAGCCTTGTTCCGTTTTTAACTCATTGAATAATTTGGCTGCCTGTTCATAATCTCCTGCTCTGTATGCTGCGCTTGCAGCCCAGTCATTGCGCTCAAAAAGATCTTTAGCTTTTGCAAATTGTCCCTTTTCCATCAAATGTTGAGCTTGTTGATTGGGAGTAAACCATAAATCAGACCAACTAAATGCCTTAAGTTGATTGGATATTAGTGCAGCTGCCACAATAGTTAAAACCCGCCACATCATATCGTCACCCTTTGCATCCAACCTCGCTGAAATACGGGTAATAATAAAAGCAATGCGGGAATCAAGAACCAGCGGCCTTCATCACGCCATAATGGGATATCTTCATTTTTTTCAAGAGCAAATTTTTCTTTGCCTTGAGAGGCGTTCAACCACTTTTCCAAATCACTTGAATCTGGTGAGTATACCAACAAGTATCCATCTCCCGCATTGGCGAAGCGCTGAAACAAGGGGTTCAAATTTTCATCAGCTCTGATTGGCATAATTGAAGAAAAAATACCTGATTCTGCCAGCTTTTTAGCTTTTTCAATAGCGCTAGAGGACGGTGTTTCAGCGGTTAAAACTAAAATTTCGCCATGGTCATAACCCGCTTGCTTAATTAATTGGCTTGCTTCATCCAAGGCACTGTCTAAATTATATCCTGCAACGGGCATGATATCAGGGGTCAAGGCTGACAATAAGGAAGAGATAGTTTGACCATCGTCTGTTAAAGGAGATACAACAAAAGGTTCGCCTGTGAAAACAATCAAACCAAACTGCCCTATATCCTTGCGGGTAAATAAATCATGCAATTTGAATTTAGCCCGACTAAGACGATTTGGCGATAAATCCCCAAGCATCATTTTATCTGACATATCCAATAACAAAACCCTTGGCTGAATTGGCTTATAAGTAGATTGAGGCAATTTGTACCAAGTTGGACCAGACACACTCAAAATCATAAATAAAATACTAAAAAACAGGAATGATAAAGATAAGGCACGTTTACTCTGACCTTTACTGTGTAATAAATGTTCCAGAAGATGGGGATCACATACCGCCTCCCAGGCATGTAATTTTGGTTTTTGCCGCCAATAAATTACCACCAACGCAAACAAAGGCACTATCATCAACAAACACCATGGCCTTAAAAAATGAAACTCAGCTATCATGACTTAAGCTCCGCTCTACTTTTAAAAAAGACCTTAAGTACACAAATAAATCCGCCTTGCTAATCAACCAATAAAAGCATAATAACAAAGCAAAGGCAACGAACCAGGGATAATATTCCTTTTGAGGCCGAACAGTTGCCTGTTCTTGCTTCACGGTTTCCAGTTGATTGATGGTTTGGTATATGGATTGTAAAGACTCAGGATCTGTCGCCCTGAAATAACGACCACCTGTCATTTTTGCCATTTTTTCCAATGTCTTTTCATCCAGTTCGGCGGAAAGGGTGGGGGCAAAAAAATCACCAGTTAACGCTCTTGGATCTGCCTCCGAACCTAAGCCTATAGTATAGATTTTGATTCCATCTTGCTTGGCTAACTCTGCTGCTTTTAAGGGGGCTAATACACCTGAGTTGTTTGCTCCGTCCGTCAGCAAAATAATAACTCTTCCTTTGGAAGGAACATCTTGTAACCTTTTGACGGCTAAACCTACTGCATCACCAATCGAAGTAGTTTTACCTGCAAGACCAGCTGTTGCGTCGTCTATCCTCATTAGTACGCTATGTCTGTCATAGGTTAATGGTGTTTGCAAATAAGCTCGAGTACCAAACAGAATCAAACCGATTCTATCTCCGACTCTGTCCTCAACAAATTGCTCTGCAGCCCTTTTCACGACAAGCAAACGACTGACTGGTCGGCCATGCAGTAGCATATCCGTAATTTCCATGCTGCCTGAAAGATCCAATACCATCATGATATTATATCCTTCCCTTGCTACAGGCTTTGGCTCACCAACCCATCGCGGACCAGAAAGGGCGATAACCAGCAATACCCAAACTAAAACAGGAATTAATAGCAGCGTTTTAGCCGAGATTAGCCGGTTCTCTTGTTCAACAATACCTGCCATTGCCTCAAAAAAAGGAACCTTCAATGCAGCAGGTAATTTTACTTTTGCCCGCGGTAACAAATACCAGAGAAACAAAGGGACAGGAATAAGTGACAAAGCCCATGGGGTAGCTAATTCGAACACGGCTTCCCCCTTTGCTTGATCCATTTTTCTGCACGAGTAAATAAAGGATTTAAATTCAGTGCATCTGATGTTTTATAGGGTGAATCCAATAACATCGATTTAACCGGAGTAAAATCAATCCCCTTGCCAGTCTGATTTAAAAATTCAACCCAAGCTTCACCATGCATACTAGCGACTTCTGCTCTTGGATAATAAACCAAGGCAACTCGCTTTAGCAATTCAGAAATATGGGCACTGGCCAATTGAGTGTTTTTATCTTTTTCATACTGTTCTTTGTGGATTTTTAATAAAGTTAAGGCTTGTTTCTTGGGTAATGCGTTAACATGCCTTTTATAAATGAAATAGGCAACCCCTGCCACTAAAACAACGATAAGAACCATTAAGCCATACCACCCTGGCGCAAGAGGCCACCAGCCAACAGGCTCAGGCAAATGAATGTCTCGTAATTGAGCTAATGGTTCTGTTTTAGCCACGAGACCTCCGGGGAAAGGTCAAGCGCACCAGTGGAGTGAGATTGGTATCAGCAGTCACCTGGACATACTGAATTTGCAACCGCTTAAATTGATCATTTAACTGCTCAATTCTCTGCTGGCAATAGAGCTGATAAGCTGTGCTAACAGTTTCCAGGCCAGTGTCTAATATGATTTCCTGTTTACCATCGCTAATGGCATATTGTTGCGGTTTTGGAGGAGCCAGTTCAATTCTGTCACAAACATGATAGGCCAGTATGTCATTATGGCCTCGTAAACGATTTAAATGCTTCTCACACTCAACATCCATAGAATAAAAATCGCTTATCAAAACAAGTATACTTCCAGGCCGAATAACCCGACGCAGCCTCATTAAGGCATCACTTAACATACGTGGCTTTTCTTCTCGCTGAACCTCTGTTTGAGTGGTATATCGACTTAAAGAAGCCAATAAAGGGAGTACGCCCGAATCTCGTCCTCGCGGAATAAACTCACTGTGTTCTGTAGCTGAAAAAAAGAATCCTCCTACCCGATCTCCTTGTTTTATCACTGTCCATGCTAAAAGAGAAGCCAATCGTGCAGCTACCACTGACTTAAATGCTATCTTGGTACCGAAAATCATGGAAGGGTTAAAATCTACAAGCAGAACCACTGGCCTTTCCCGCTCCTCCTGATAAATTTTGACATGAGGCCTTCCAGTACGCGCAGTAACGCGCCATTCCATATGACGAATTTCATCACCAGCCTGATAATTCCTTACTTCCGCAAAATCCATTCCCCGTCCACGAAACTTGGAAATATGGTTTCCAGAACGCAACGCTCTTCCTTGCGGCTTATAATGAACGGAATGAACATACCGTCTTAAATCGATTAATTCGCTTAATTCAGCTACAACTCCGTCAGTCATAAAAAACCTCTAAGGGATGGCGACTAAACGTAATAAAGAGTCTATAAAGTCATCGCTGCTAATGCCTTCTGCTTCTGCTTCAAAACTTAACAAAATCCTGTGGCGCAGTACATCATGAGCGATAACGTGTATATCATCGGGAGTCACATAATCTCTACCTGCAAGCCAGGCATGAGCCTTGGAACAACGGTCCAGTGCGATAGTAGCGCGTGGGCTTGCCCCAAAACGCAACCAGCGTCCCAATTCGTCACTGTATACTCCGGGATTACGGGTAGCAACTACCAACTGAACCAGATAATTTTCAAGTGCTTCACTGGTATGTACTTTCAATACTTGTTTTCGAGCTTCAAATAAAGTTTTTTGGGACAATTTCGTCACTTTGATTTGATTTTCTGTTGCATTACCCAGTGCTTCTTTACGTGCCAAAGTTAAAATGTCATGTTCTACTTTTGCATCAGGGTAACTAATTTTCACATACATTAAAAATCTGTCCAATTGGGCTTCTGGTAAAGGATAAGTTCCTTCTTGTTCTATAGGATTTTGAGTTGCCATGACCAGAAACAATTCTGGCAGAGGATAAGTTTTTCCTCCAATAGTGACTTGCCTTTCTGCCATCGCTTCAAGCAGGGCTGACTGTACTTTGGCAGGGGCGCGGTTGATCTCATCAGCCAGGATAAGATGATGAAATATAGGGCCGGGCTGAAAGACAAAAGAACCATTTTGCGGATGGTAGACGTCCGTACCAGTTAAGTCCCCAGGTAGCAGATCGGGGGTGAATTGAATCCGATGAAAATCACCTTCAACTACGTCTGACAATTCTTTAACGGCTCTGGTTTTTGCTAAACCCGGAGCTCCTTCAACCAACAAATGGCCATCTGCAAGCAAAGCGATCAACAGACGAGAGATCAAATCCTTTTGACCCAAAATACGCGAATTAAGATGACGACTTAACTGTAGTATTTTTTGTTGCACATTATCTGCGACTTTATCGTCTAGTTGCTCCATAACAATTACCCTTTTAAAAAAATAATATCCTAACTTGAATCCATTGGGATGCCAAGTAGAATGAGTCTATTTTGGATAAAAATAAATCATTTTGATATCTGATTAATGCATCTTGGGCTATGCACAACATAAGGAAACTTAAGCAAAGACACTTAACAGGGCGCTAATTCAGCCGGTTACTCCTGATAGTCACTTTGCAACTCCAGAGGCATCATCGACTGCACTCTCTCATACAATGAAATAATTTCCTCACAAAAAACATGCAATTGTTGCTGATTTTCCCAAAGGTCGTAATCTACTCCTTTATTAAACACTTGCTGTCTTGATAAAGTTTTTAAAAGAAAAATATCATTGCTGGATAAACCAAGATGACTATTCAACTCAACCAATTCCATCAGATTTTTATATTCCTTTATTGGTCTATGATCATGCAAACAATAAGCTTTGAAGGTTAGCTGAAAAGCAACGTACATGAGTGAAGTGATTGGAGAAAAAACTGCGATGGTTTCCCCACCTCGATACATTCCATTGGCAATTTGCTGCAACATATAATCTGCTGTATAGGCGTGTTGCGTAGCAATGCCTAGCAGCTCCAAAGGTGACAAATACCTCCTGTCCATATGGAAGCCTCTCCCTTTTTTCTGGTTCTTCATGATGAATCATGTTAAAATAAAAAGCGATTATAGCCTTTAATTCCATTGATGCACACTTTTATTAACAGTCCTCTGCAAATCGGCTCTTTAAAACTCCCTCATCGACTGATTCAAGGACCTTTGGCAGGATACAGTTGCGCCCCTTTCAGAGATCTATTCAATATTTATACACCGCCTGCTTATTGCGTTTCTGAAATGTGTTCTGCCATCGACATTCTTCATAAACATTCCTCTCAATCCCGGTATATTTACAGAGCTCCCACAGAAAAATTCCTGGCTTACCAAATCTCCGGAAATGAGCCACATGTCCTTGCAGAAGCAGCAGCTAAACTGCAATCACTGGGTGCGGATCTAATTGATATTAATTGCGGCTGCCCTAAAAGCAAAATTCGTAAAAAAGGGGCTGGTAGCGCTTTATTGGAAGATCCACAAAAATTGATTGCCATTATCTCTAGGGTACGCGCAGCGATCAGCATTCCGCTGACTATTAAAATACGCATTCAAAACAATGAAAAGGATTTAACCTTAGCCAAACAAATAGAGGACGCTGGTGCTCATGCCCTGATAGTGCATGGCAGGCGATGGACAGAAGATTATGATATCCCATGCAATTGGCAGCAAATTGCAAATATCAAGAATGCTGTCAATATACCAGTCATTGTAAATGGTGATATTAACAATATATTCAGTTTAAGAAAGGCCCTGGAAATCAGCGCGTGCGATGGTTTTATGATTTCTCGAGCAGGTACGGGCAAACCCTGGCTATATCGGGATTTATTGAATCTGGAAACAAATGATGTCGCTTTTGATGAGAAATTAAAACTGTTTATGCTCCACCTCGAAGGATTGTCATGCCTTGAAAACGAGTATAAAGCGGTACTGCAAAGCAAGTCCCTGGTTCGCTATTACTTCAAAAAGCAACTGAACGAACAACAACTGCAACAGTTCTATCAATTAGGTTCATTAATGGAAATCAAGGATTTTTTAGCTGAGGCAACTCACCGAGTTTCCCCCATATTAGTTGCCGCCTCATGATATAAGGTCAGGATTTGTATATTATTTCTATAATTTGATAACCATTACATTCCGCTGTTTAGTTCAGCTCACGCTGAAGATTAAAGGGTTATGAGGAGAACTTCCTTGGATTACAAGACTATCTAATCCAAGGATTATGAGTTTTTTAATAGAAGTTATACTTATTCAATTAAACTTATTTTGATAATCGTGCTTGCTCACTAGGCATCCAACTCAAGCCATCCGTTCGCAGGGATTGTGTACGCTCAACTTCTTCTGAGGAAGTTATCCAATTTGGAATATTATCGGAAGTAAAATTAGTCTTCCCAGCCACACAGGCATGCGTTTGCAATACACGTAAAATTTGTGCATCAGGCTGTTTGAGGTTTTCAATATAACGTGTTGGTTCACCAGTAGGTAATAGCGGTAGTATTTCACGAGTTACTGCACAGGGCCCAGAGAACTCCATCACCAAGGGTTTGTATAATAAAGAAAGCTGAGTGCCCAAATATTTCTTAATTAAATTCTCTTTTTCAGATGAGTTTAATCTTGATACGTTATCCATACCATGAACTAAATAAGCCACTAATGCATTTGTTAAGACAATGGTATTACCTTGTTGTAATGCTTCCTGGAATAATGGGGCATCCTCTGGCGCACCAACCATTTCAGCAAATCGCTGTACGCCAATAAATCTTACATAAGAACTCAAATTACTGTGAGCCTGTGTCAATGCTTTTCGTAACATCGGTAGAGACAACTTGTTGTTGTTTTCTTCACAATCTTTCAAAAGCTGATGGTAGCCTGGCATCAGGCCAAGTCTCTTGAGTTCTGGATTACCACTCTTAGAAATCCGCTCTGTAACATGGAGGTAGTTGCCAATCAGCGATTGAGCAATCCGTTTAATGGCAATGCTTCTATCCTTACATTCACCAGTGAAATTGATAATATCCGTATTAAATGCAACATTTTCCATGGGCAAATTAACCCCATCTTTAACCAATGCAGATCCCATATTTAATAGCACAGGATGTCCCGCATAAACCTCTTCAGACTTAATGCTTTTATTACCAGTAAGCATTGGCATATCGGCATCAACGTAGGCTATGGGAACATCTCCTATGACACCTGATATCCATCGCACCAGATCAGAGGCAGCAGCAGGATTCCCTCCTTTACCTTCACGCATCGCCTTTAACTCGGCCTGTGCCAAATTCCATAATTCTAAATCCTCGCCCTGACATTTTAACTCATCAAAATCTAATAATGTAATACCATTCTCTTTTGCCCACTGAACAAAATTAGTATTTTCTTTCTTGGTCAAACAAGCTCGGCTATAAACTAATTTTGTTACTCCTGGTGCATTTTGTTTGGCTCTTTCTTCCAAAATATCCTTAATTTTTTTTGGCATGGCACTGTTAGGATTATTACTAAACCAAATACAAAAAGAATTTTTTGTTGAAAAACTATAGGGATCGTTTAACTGAATAGTTACTCCCAAGTGATTCCTTTTAGATTCATTAAGGATTTCTGTATGGTTCTCTTTAATACGATTCACTATTGGGAGCAATATTTCCTCAAATTTTGAGGGTATTGGCTTTTTATCCCGAATACATTCGTATAACTTTTCAGCTTGCTCACCTGAATAAGTCTCTTGGACTTGAAGTGCCAATAACCTGAAGATGTATTCGACCTGTTTTAGATTTGGTTCATCCATTAAAATTGATTCGCATATTTCTCTGGCATTTTGCTTAAGAAGCTTCACTACAGGTGATTTTCCAAATGTAATTGCAGCGCCAAAGATATTCGGCTTATTATCACTAACCGTATCCTTCTCTGGTGTGATATCAACTCTTTGTTCAGAAGTTAACGGTTGGATATTACTTAATATTTGTTGCTTTTTTATCCATTCTTCTGCTGCCCCAAATCCATATGCCATGTAAGAGGAAAGTCGATTACAAAAATTATCGTTTTCGAATAATTTATTGATTGACTCCTCAGGGAATGGCTTCAACTTACGTTTTAAAACGGTTATAAGTCTGGTTGCTTCATTTTGATTACATCCACCCTCAGTCATCAATTTGAAACGCCAATATTGTTCGCTCATAATATCTCCAAATAGACGCCAATTTGGTTATATTATAAGCAGTAAAGTGGGTTAAAACAAATCACAAAGAACAGTTAATAACCTAAAATGCAGTAGATCCAATGATTCAGGATTTACGAAAAATTTTAGCTTGTCAAACTTCTACCTCCATCTACTTTCAATGTTTGACCAGTGATAAATGAATTTTCAGCCAGAGCAAGAACAGCCTGAGCAATAAAATCGGGTTTGCCATGGCTTTTTAACGGTGTTTTCTCGATAATTTTTTGTTGTGCTTCCGCAGTTAAACTATTGTCATTCTCAGGCCAGGCAATGGCGCCAGGCGCAACGGCATTGACTCTTATTTCTGGTGCTAGCTCACGAGCAAGCGACCTCGTTTGCATCTCCAATGCGGCTTTAGTTTGACAATATACCGAATATCCTTTAAGTGGCTTATCTGCATGAATATCAGTTATGTTAATAATGGAACCCTTGCATGGAGCCAGTAAAGGACAAGCTGCCATACTCAGTAGAAAGGGAGCCTGGACATTCACTGCAAACAGATATTGCCAGTCTGCCTCATTCAATAAATGGCAATCCGTTCGTTTAAAAGCAGAAGCATTATTCACTAGCAAATCCAAACGACCGGCCCAATGTTTCACTTTGGATATGATCTCTTCTGCTGCATCAGGCTCAGTTAATTCTTTTTGCATGACAATGGCGCTATTCGTACGCAACCGATTCAAATCTTTGGCCAGAATATCGGCTTCATGCAAAGCAGAACGACAATGGATGGCTACCTGATATCCAGAGAGATGTAATTTTTTAACAATTGCTGCGCCGATACGTTTAGCGCCTCCAGTCACTAAAGCAACCTTGGCTTCTTGCGTGTTTGTCTGATTCAAGGTACGTTCCCCATATGGTAACAGACTCCTTTCGCAACCTCACTGCAAAAAGTAATCAGCCAGGATGCTCGAATCCTCAAGTATTATTGTGTACACTTCAGTATTTTCTTTGTTTCTCCTCGCACCCTCTTGTTCACAGCGAGTTTAAAAGAAATCTAACGATAGTTTAAGTGATTATGAATTTAAAACAAACTCTAATAAACCAGTTAAAGCTGCAAAAAGAAATCCCTTTTATAGACTTTATGCAGCAAGCACTCTATGCCCCCTATGAAGGCTATTATACTTCAGGACTGCAAAAACTAGGAAAACACGGTGATTTTATCACTGCTCCTGAATTAACCTCCTTGTATGGCAAAACTTTAGCCAACCAATTCCAACAAATTCTTCCCTTGCTGGACTCCCCCGTACTATTCGAGTTTGGGGCCGGAACTGGAAAGCTCTGTATTGATACATTAACTCATTTGGAACAATTACAATGCTTGCCTGAATCGTATTTCATCCTGGAAGTAAGTGCTAACTTACGCCATCGTCAGCAAGAATTGATTCAACAAAAAATCCCGCAATTGGCCGGTTTGATTCACTGGCTGGACAAATGGCCAGAGGCTCCTTTTAATGGAGTGATAATAGCGAATGAAGTACTGGATGCCATGCCAGTTTATCGCTTTATGCAATCTGAAACAGAAATCCTGGAAAGCTATGTCACTCTGGATGAACATGATCAATTAACAGAAATCTTCAAACCAGTACAAAATCAACGACTATTGGCCTATATCAAAAATCGTTTACCACCACTGGATTACCCTTACCTTACCGAGGCTAATTTGTTTCTTGATGATTGGCTGTTAAATTGCAGTCATATGTTGAAAAAAGGGGCTTTGTTTATTATTGATTATGGCTTCCCTCGCCATGAATACTATCATCCTGATCGTAATCAAGGCACGTTAATGTGTCATTATCAACATTATTCTCATCCCAATCCTTTACTTAACCCGGGAGAACAAGATATCACCGCACATGTTGATTTTACTCATGTTGCTGAGGCAGGGCACCAGGCGGGATTTCATATTGCAGGGTATACTAATCAAGCCTCTTTTTTGCTGGCGAACGGTTTGCTAAGCTTAATCCATACTCTTGATGATGAACAGGAACTGTTTGCAGCAAAACAGGCCATTAAACAGTTAACTCAACCGAGTGAAATGGGAGAGCTATTCAAAGTCATTGCGTTAACCAAAGATCTGGAAATTGATTTAAATGGTTTTCTGATAAATGATAAGAGAGTGAATTTATAATTATGAAAAAATATCTGACTACTGTGGAATTACAGAAAGAATCCATGAAGTTTTCTGCCGGGCATACCACCATCTTTTCGGCAACAGAAAGAGAGCCTTTGCATGGTCATATGTATTCTGTTTATTTGGCTCTAACTACCTGGGTAGAAGAAAATGGTATGACTTTTGATTACCGTTATTACAAAGAGCGGATTCATAAATTATGCCGCTACTTAAATCAAACTTTTCTTATGCCACAATTTTCACCTTTTTTAGAATACTCGGAAGATGAAGAATATTATTATTTCATCTTCAATAAGAAAAAAATCCCTTTTCTTAAAGAAGATATCACCTTAATGCCCTTAACCAATATTACCGTGGAAGAGTTATCACGCTGGTTTGTTAATGAACTGATTAAAGAAAAAGAGGAGTTAGATAATCATCGTATCGAAAAAGTAGTAGTCAAAGTGTTTTCCGCGCCCGGCCAATCAGCGAGTCATGAATGGCTTAGAAGTTAAATGAACGATATTTATCAGGTTTGTATCCCCCATACCAATCGAGATTGTTTTGATTACGAAGCCCTGGATTTAACTCCATGCATTGGCGGAAGAGTATGGGTTCCTTTTCGCAATCAAGCCCGAGTGGGCATTGTAATCAATAAAGTTTGTGACCAGCAAACGGGCCATTCGTTAAAGAAAATCACTTCAATAATCGATGAGAAACCTCTCGTTCCTGAAGATCTCTTAGAGCTTTGTCTATGGGTAGGAAGCTATTATCAGTCACCATTATCTGAAGTGATTCCTTTGGTAATACCAAAAAAATATCGCCTGGGTTTACCCTGCTCACTACCTACAGAAGATTTTTATCAATTGAATATACCTGTTGAAAAGGCGAAGACACTCATCTCGAAAAAAGCAAAAAAACAACATGAGTTGATTGATTTTTTAAGCAGGCACCAGAAAGGGATTTCCAAACAGACCCTAAAACAACATGGCTACAACGGAACTCAAATTGCGGCACTACTTGCTTGTCAAGCAATTAACCTGTCACAGCAAGTTACCTTGCCAACCAAAATTCCTGAAAAACTCAGTCCACCGCTAACACTCAATCCTGAACAAGCCGTTGCCGTAGATTCCATTTTCGAACACATCCATCATTACCAATGCTTTTTACTGCAAGGTGTTACCGGGAGTGGTAAGACAGAGGTTTATTTGCATGTCATTGCCAAAATATTGGAGCAAGGCAAACAAGTATTGGTGCTGGTACCAGAAATCGGGTTAACCCCTCAGCTTTTATCTCGTTTTACAGCCCGATTTAACCACCCCATAACCGTATTACATTCCAATTTGAATGAATCAGAAAGGCAAATTGCCTGGCAGCTGGCAAAAGAGAACAAAGTTAAAATGGTGATTGGAACTCGTTCTGCCGTTTTTACCCCTCTACCCAATCTTGGTTTAATTATCATCGATGAAGAGCATGACAGTTCGCTCAAACAAATGGAAGGGGTGCGTTATTCTGCGCGAGATACTGCTTTAATGCGTGCTCATCTTGCCAATATTCCTATCATTCTTGGTACAGCCACTCCCAGTCTGGAAACCATCCACAACTACAAACAAAAAAAATATAATTTATTACGCTTAACGCATAAAGCTGCCTCCACTACACCGTTACACTATCAACTGATTGATTTACGATCGCAAATGGTACAGCATGGCTTGGCTCTCCCAACCCTTAAAATCATAGAAAATCATTTGCTGCAACAAAACCAGGTTCTTGTTTTCATTAACCGACGCGGCTTTGCCCCAGTGTTACTTTGCCATCAATGTGGATGGATGGTTGATTGCAAAGCATGCGATAGCCATTTAACCTTGCATAAACAGGCAGGACAAATGATTTGTCATCATTGTGGATTAACCCAAAGAATACCCTTGTTTTGCAATAACTGCCAAAGTAAGGAATTAATCCCCGTAGGATCTGGCACCCAGAGAATTTATGAGTTTTTAAGCCATCAGTTTCCAGATACGAATGTTTTACGAATTGACCGAGATGAGGTTCGTAAAAAAAATTCTCTAAACAGCCATTTGGACAAAATTAATAAAGGGGAAGCTCAGCTGATCATAGGCACTCAAATGCTAGCCAAGGGACACCATTTCCCCCGTCTATCCCTGGTCGTTGTCGTAGATGCTGATGCAGGCTTTTACAACCAGGATTTCCGGGCTATTGAACATTTGGGGCAATTATTAACTCAAGTATCTGGACGAGCAGGGCGAGCAGAACATCCCGGGCAAGTATTGATTCAAACTTATTTACCTGATCATCCCCTGCTTAATCTACTCATTCAGCATGGGTATGATGAATTTGCGAACGCTTTATTAATTTCAAGACAAGAGGCTGAAATGCCACCTTTTCAGTTTTTAGCGGTCATCAGAGCTCAGGGCAAAACCGTCAACAAGGTGGAGCAATTCCTAAAAGCAACCAAAGATCAAATTCAAGCTCATCCTCTCACGGTACTGGGTCCTGCACCAGCTCCTTTACCACGAAAAGCTAACCAGCATAGGATGCAACTATTAATTAAATCCCCTTCAAGAAAAGTTCTAAAAAGTTCATTGACGCAATTAAGAGAGTGGTTAACAATGAATAAATTAAGTAATGGCATCCGCTGGAATGTGGATGTTGATCCTATGGACTTATCATGACTGAAATAAACAAAATAATACATAAAAAAACTTTTGATATCGCCTGGGGCGATATGGACGCATTAGGACATGTTAACAATGCTCGCTATTTTGACTATTTTCAGGAAGCCCGGATTGATTGGCTCCGGGAGCTTGACATCAAAATGACAGGTCAAACAGGTCCTGTTGTCATTCATGTGGCCTGTACCTTTCTGAAACCAATCGTTTATCCTGCTACTGTAACCATACACAGCAAGGTAAATAGTCTTGGCAATTCCAGCATGATTATGGACCATGATTTGTATCAGGAAGAAACGCTTATGGCACAAGGTGTGAGTAAAATAGTTTGGATTGATTATACCCAAAATAAATCCGTGCCTTTGCCTGATATTATTAGGAATTTAGTGTAGAGCCTATTCGGACAATCGCTCTCTTACGGTCACGGCTCAGTTTTAGTTATAATCCGAGCTGCGACCGTAAGGAGCAGACGATAATTTAATATACAGAAAGAGTATTTTCAGCCAAATCAACGCTCATCACACACAGTAAAATAACCATGTCGATAGGGGTTGGAGCGTCCTCTGAATTCGTAATCACGGCAACGTTGCCCGCGATCATCGACATAGCGCTCTTTCAAGCGAAAAGCATAATCTCCAAAGTTCATATCCTGTTGCCATTCCTGAGCGTCTCTTTGTTTTTGCTCAGCATCCATTTTATTCAGAAATTTACTCAATTTACTCGTAAAGCCTGCGCTACAAACAACAGTCAGCAATACAAACACTATAATTTTTTTCACAGCAATGAGCCTCAAATAAACAATTGAGGCAATATTAAACCATAGTTGGCAATAAAAATCCAATGCTGATAATAATTAAACGGCGATAGGCGCTTTAATTGCGGGATGTGATTGATAATTCAAAAATTCAAAATCCTCATAAGCATAGTCAAATAAAGAAGCCGGTTTTCTCTTAATAGCTAAGGAGGGCAATGGCAAAGGTTCTCTTGTTAATTGGATTTGCGCTTGCTCCAAATGATTAAGATACAAATGACAATCTCCCCCGGTCCATATAAATTCAGCCACATCCAAATTACATTGCTGAGCAACCATATGAGTAAGCAACGAATAAGAAGCGATATTGAAAGGAACTCCTAAAAATACATCGGCTGAGCGTTGATATAATTGACAGGATAGCTTGTTGTTTGCAACATAAAACTGAAACAAGGCATGACAAGGCATTAAAGCCATTTTATCCAATTCACCCACATTCCAGGCGCTTACAATCAAGCGACGAGAGTCAGGGTTGCTCTTTATTTGTTGCACTACTTCACTTAATTGATCAATGGTGCGTCCATCAGCAGTTGGCCAACTTCTCCATTGCTTCCCATAGACAGGCCCTAAATCACCATTATTATCTGCCCATTCATCCCAAATAGTTACCCCGTTTTCCTTAAGATAAGAAATATTGGTATCACCACGCAAGAACCACAGTAATTCATGAACAATACTTCTCGTATGCAGTTTTTTAGTGGTAACAAGCGGGAATCCCTGGGCCAAATCAAAACGCATTTGATACCCAAATACAGATAATGTTCCAGTGCCCGTTCTATCGGATTTTTCTACCCCATGTTGTAAAATATGCTCCAACAATTGCAAATATGTTTTCATCGCTTAGCCCACCATAACCAAATTCCAATTAATAACATAGGGATGGATAAAACCTGCCCCATTGTCAGCCAGCCAAATGCCACAAAACCCAATTGCGAATCAGGTTGCCTAAAGCTTTCAGCAATTAACCTGCAAATCGCGTATCCCATTAAAAATAAAGCGCTCACTCTCCCTTGTTGTCTCGGCTTTGATGCGTAACACCAAATCAAAATAAATAAAGCGACCCCTTCCAAACCAAATTCATACAATTGAGAGGGGTGTCTTGGTTGATCATCAACATGAGGATATATCATACCCCACGGAACATCAGTGACACGCCCCCATAATTCCCCATTAATGAAATTTCCCAGGCGACCTGCCGCTAAACCTAAAGGAACTAGAGGGGCGACAAAGTCTCCAACCTCCAAGAAAGTTTTTCCGTATTTACGGCAAAAGAGCCAGGCGGCAATTACCACTCCAAGCAAACCACCATGGAAAGACATCCCTCCTTCCCATATTTTAAATAATACCCAGGGGTGGTGGATAAACTCCTGAAAGTCATAAAACAACATGTAACCTACTCGTCCCCCAAGAATAACACCAAGGGCACTATAAAAGATCAAATCACTTAACTGGTCGTTATTCCAGTTCAATTTATAATGTTTGATGCGCCAATAACCCAGTAGCCAGGCGCCAACAAAACCGATTAAATACATCAAACCATACCAATGAACTTTTAATGGCCCTAAAGAAAAAGCAATTGGATTAATATTTGGATAGGTGAGCATGGTTATTCAAATTCCTTTCACAAAAACATATGAATTCCGGTGGTAATTAAAATCACGATAAATCCATATCTTAAATAATTTACGGGTAAAAGATAATTTAATTTCGCCCCAAATGGTGCAATCAAACTACTTGGAATTGCTACCCCTAAAACTGCTGGCCAATATATATACCCTGTGGAATACGATATTTTTGCCATGTCTAATGTGCCAGTAATCATAAACATAATTGTACCCACTAGGCCAACTGCAAAAGTGCCCAAATTGGATACTGCGGCAATCTTTCTGACTGGAACTCCACAATAGGTCAGATAAGGGATAATGATGACTCCTCCTCCAACCCCTAATAAACCAGATATCGAACCTATTGAACTACTGACTAAATTATTAAGCCAATATCCCGGAAATTTATCAGTGTGGCTCACTCGGACATCAAGAAGCATTTTCATAGCTACGCCAAGCAAGAACAGTCCAAATATTATTTTCAATAAATGGGTTGGAATAAAAGAAGCCATTATGGAACCTAAAATAGTACCAAGAACCAAACCAGGACATAACTTCTTAAAAAGGGGTAAGAGTATCTCATCCATTTTATTATGTGCTTTTAAGGATGCATAAGAAGTAAAAATCATCACCGCCAGTGAACAACCTGCAGCGACATGCATAAGGATATCTTCTGGAATCACCTGCGAGTGTTGAAAAATATAGACGAGTCCTGGTACCACAATAAGCCCGCCACCAACGCCCAGAGCGCCCGCCATTATTCCTGCAAAAGCACCAATAATGATGTAAATCACTCCATTAATCAGTAACTCACCGGATATCATGACTTTCCTGCTCTGATTAATCCCCCTAATCCTTCCTCTTCTAGAGCCTTTTGCAAATGAAATCGTATTTCAGCAGGATGTTCAAATTCCAAAACTTCTGCCAGAATTTTACGGGCATTCGCGATAGCAAAATTGCGAATAACCCATTTCACCCTGGGTAAACTGGCGGAATTCATGCTTAAGGTGTCAAAACCCATAGCAATTAACAAAATCACCGCTAAAGGATCGCTGGCCATTTCGCCACAAATACTCACCTCAACACCAGCCGCATGCCCTCCTTCGACTATTTTTAGCAATGTACGCAACATGGCTGGATGCAAGGGATCATAAAGTGCGGCAACTCGGGCGTTATTTCTATCCACAGCCAATAAATATTGGGTAAGATCGTTACTACCCACCGAAATAAAATCTACTCGTTTCGCCATTTCTCTTGCCAGATAAGCAGCGGCAGGCACTTCAATCATCACACCAATTTTGGGTTTTACTATTTCGCACCCCTCTTCCACCAGCTCTTCAAATGCCTGTTCAATCAAATAAACGGCTTCCTCTACTTCGCTAAGTGTTGTGACCATAGGCAACATGATACGTAAATTATCCAGTTCCTCACTGGCACGCATCATGGCACGAACCTGAATCAGGAAGACATCTGGATGATCAAGAGTTATCCTTATTCCACGCCATCCTAAATAAGGGTTTTCCTCTTCAACTGGAAAATAAGGTAGAATTTTGTCTCCACCAATATCCAGGGTACGCATAGTCACCAAACGTGGAGCAAAGGCCTTGAGAGTCTGTCTGTAAATAATGGTCTGCTCATCTTCTGAAGGGAATCGATCTCGACTCATAAATGGTACTTCTGAACGGTATAAACCAACTCCTTCAGCGCCAACACTCATTGATAAACCGGCATCCATTGCCAAGCCGGTATTGACTTGCAAAGAGACTCTGTAGTTATCAGTAGTTTCAGCTGGTTTATCACGCAAGCTTACCAGGCTTTGGTTTAATTCCTGTTCTTCTTGAGCTAATTGCTTAAATTCCGCTAATAATGATTTGGAAGGAGAGATATAAACATGCCCATAATAGCCATCAACAATCAAAGCCCGACGCGATACCAACTCTACTTTTAATCCTCTCAACCCCATCACAGTAGGTACACCGAGAGCTCTCGCTAAAATAGCAACATGGGAGTTATTGGAGCCTTTAGCTGAAACGACACCAGCCAATTGCCCTTCTGGAACTTCTGCCAGAGCGGCAGCAGTAATTTCTTCTCCTATTAAAATGGTTCTCTTCGGATAAACAATTTCTTCTCTTTGGGTACGTTGTAATTCCGCCAAAACTCTTCGGCCCAAATCACGGAAATCGCTGGCTCGTTCGCGCAGATAATCATCGCCCATGCTTTCAAATTGCTGCACGTGTTTCTTGATCACTGTAGCCAGGGCAGCTTGAGCGCTGATTTTCTCTTCACGAATCACATGCTCTACTTCAGCACCCAAGCTATCCCTATCCAAAATTCTTAAATACACATCGAATAAAGCATGCTCTTCCTCAGCAACAGTTTCTTTCATGCGTTTACTTAAACGCCTGATATCATCTCTTGTCGTTTCCAAAGCTTCATAAAACGCATTGATTTCATCTTCCAATTCTTCAACCGGATTACGAGGGACAGCATCAATATCCGCAGGTGGGTACACAACCACGGCAGTACCAATTCCTATACCAGGAACACTGCCTATTCCAGTCAGTGCAGTATAAGTCGCTTCTACCTTGTCGACGCCTATACCCTTTTTAGGTTGTGTTAACTCGGCCAATTCACCTGTTGCCTCTGCATGAGCAATAATCCCGCCTAATTGAGCCGCCAAGGTAATAAGAAATGATTCTTCAGCATCATCAAAATAACGTTGTTCAAGCTGTTGTACAACTAAAACACCGTATAATTTTCTATGTTGAATAATAGGGACGCCTAAAAAAGCGTTCAGGTGATCTTCGCCGATTAATGGATTATGATAAAAATCCGGATGAGAGGGAGCATTTTCTATATTGATAGGTTCCTCTCTTCGTCCTATCAACCCGATAAGACCGCAATCAAGAGCAATTCTGACTCTAAACTCTGCCTGCTTGTTCAAACCTTCCGTGGCTATCAATACGTATTCAGCATTTTTATTATCAATAAGATAAACGGAAACAGCCTCTGCATTAATGGCTGTATTAATACGTTGCACCAAAATGCCAAGTGCTTCTTTCAAATCACTGGCAGCGGTAACATCTTGTACTATCCGTTTAAGTATTTTAAGCATCTAAGCTCTTTGATTACCTCTTTTACGTTTTAAGCCATAAGGGGTACGGCGTTCTTTTTTTAACAAAGGTTCTAATTCTTTTAACGCTTGAATATAAACCTGCCTCTTAAAGAAAATAACTTGTTGCTCAGGCTCATGAAAATCCACCCACCGCCAGCTATCGAATTCGGGAGAATCACTCAAATCCAATCTGACTTTTTGCTCGCTTGTTACAAGCTTTAACAAATACCATTTTTGTTTCTGGCCAATCACCAAAGGCTCACTGCCATGACGCAAATATTGCTTCGGAAGTCGATACTTTAGCCAACGCCTGGTCGAACCCAATATTTCAACATCACCTTTATCTAACCCCACTTCTTCATGCAATTCACGATACATTGCTTGCATGGCTGTCTCGCCTGGTGCCAATCCACCTTGCGGGAATTGCCAAGCGTCATGCCCGCTTCGTCTCCCCCAAAAAACTCTATCGGAATCGTTGACGAGTATAATACCTACATTCAAGCGATATCCGGCACGATCGATAACCATGATGTCACTGCTTAGAATAAACCGTTAATAACTTGATTTTTCCACAAAGTACAAGAGCTTACAATTAAATCTGTAAATATTATTTGGACTAATTTATTCCCTGTTTTCATATTGCATTTTTTGATTTATTATAGAACAAAAATTACTCATCATAATGACTCTCAATACCTTGGAGACAGATAACTTTAATGTTTTTAACGAGGGAGTTTCTATAAACTAAATGACCGAATTAAACACTTTTTTACCAAAGAGATTGGGGCTTTTCGCAAGTCTTGAAATTAGTTGTTATTGGTATAGCCAAGTTTTCGCTATACTTATCGAAAGAATAATAAATCATTGATTATAAATCCGCATGAAAAAACGAGTTTTAATTATCAATACTGGCGGCACAATCAGTAGCATAAAAACATCGCATGGTTATGAGCCTTCACCGGGATTCATTCAAAAAGCGTTGGCAGACATTCCTGCTCTAAAACATCAAGACATGCCTGACTACGTTATCAAAGAATATCAGCCGCTACTTGATTCCTCTAATATGACCGTCACGGAATGGAACAGGATTGCCAGAGATATTGCTCACGAATACGAACAGTTTGACGGATTTGTTGTATTACATGGCACTGATACCATGGCTTACACTGCTTCCGCTTTGTCATTTATGTTGGAGTATTTGGGAAAACCCGTCATAGTCACTGGTTCACAGATTCCTTTATCCGAGATTCGTAACGATGCGACAGATAATCTAATTACTTCCTTATGGCTTTGTGCTCATCAACCTATCCATGAAGTATGCATCTACTTTAATCAACATTTGTTTCGAGGCAATCGCACCCAAAAAATCAGTGCCCAACGCTTCAATGCTTTTGATTCACCCAACTACCCACCCTTGGCATCGATTGGTATCGATATCGAGTTACATCAACACCGTTTATTGCCACACCCCAAAGCACCGTTCCATCTACAAACCATTACTCCTCACTTTATCGCAAACTTCCGCCTGTTCCCAGGCTTTGCCTCTGACGTTCTTGAATACATTTTAAATCAACCTTTACGAGGTTTAATCCTTGAAACCTATGGGGCAGGTAATGCCCAGAACAATGATCCAAGATTTTTAAGTTTGCTTAAGGAGGCTTGCGGCAGGGGGGTTATTATTATTAATTGCACCCAATGCCACCAGGGGAAAGTGGAAATGAATCAATACGCAACAGGACATACTTTAAAAGAAGCAGGCTTGATTAGCGGCCATGATATGACACCTGAGGCGGCTCATTGCAAATTGCTGTATTTATTAAGCAAGAATCTGGAAATCCCTGAAATCAAAAAACTGATTGAAACCAATTTGTGTGGTGAACTGCAGATTTAAGAACGAGGGATCTCCTTGCTCCAACAGAAAGTATCTTTTGGAGACCTCTCGTATGCATTCGAGGCAGAGAAATCAAAATACACCCATTGAAAGTAAATTACAATGTATGAGTATTTTCAGATGAATGTTCTTCATCCTCCTCGTCTGTTGCCTCTGTTTTTTTTACATCGGATGGTTTGGTCTCTTCTTGCTTTACCACTGTTTGTTTTACTGTCGGTCTTTCAAACTGGCTTTCAGTCATTCCCTGAATGGTGCGAACCGCCGTATTAAATTCAACGCCAAACCGCCCTTCTCCTGAGCTAAACCAATCCGATGGTGTAACTACTGAAACACCCCAAAAGCTTAAACCAGGAAGAGAAAAACCTTTATCTTTCTTGATAGCGTTTTGATTGTCCTGAGCGAGATCTTGCAACACTTGCAACGCTCTTTTTCTTTGTTCTTCCAAATTGTGGCTTGGATTAATTCGCTCGCTTAGTGCCTGCAGCCTTACTGCCAATTGCACTTCTTTTTTGGTGCGGATTTCGTAATCTATCCCTGTTCTAGGGCTAAAAATTTCATCTCCCAGATAGATAGCAGCATGGTAATAGACAATATTTTCAGGTGTTTCTGTATAAGCTTTATTTAACAAGTCAAAATCAAATTTCTTTAGTTTGCCAAGAAAATCGTTGGAATGATTTTTCAAATTATTGAGACAGGTTACAGATTCCCCTTTATCTCTCGGCTCACCATAGGATTCTCTTATGGATTGAATTTGTATTCTGGCAGTATCTATCAATGCATTGATTGACAGCAAATCTGCTTCGTCATTACCTGAATCTTTAAAAAGAACGATACTTTCTTCGAGTTTATCAATGACATTCTTTTGATCGATTGATAATTTGGTATTATACCCAATGGTTTCTGACTTCCATTTCAAATTGGCGGATAACTCACTCAATTTTTCCTTCATTAATTTCTTTAAAACCTTTAGAAATATATTCATTGCTCTACTCCTTTAACTGCAACTTATTTATCATATAGCTCTTTACATCATTCATAACATTGGGGCAGACTGTTTAAATCAGCACCGATTATGATATTTAACTTAGGAAAACACAAATCTCATGAATTTACAAATTATTATTTTAGCTGCAGGGCAAGGTAAAAGAATGTATTCGGACACGCCCAAAGTTCTTCACCACCTAGCTGGCAAACCGCTGTTAACCCACGTCGTGGAAACCGCTCAGCAACTAAATCCCAATGCAATTCATGTCATTTATGGTCATGGTGGTGAACAAATTAAAAGTTCACTCCCCAACTTACCTGTTCATTGGGTGCATCAGGCAGAGCAACTAGGGACTGGCCATGCTGTTTTGCAAGCCATGCCCCATATCCCTGACGATGCATACGTTCTGGTTTTATCTGCCGATGTTCCCCTGATACAAGTGGAAACTCTTCAATCATTAATTGAATGCAGCCAACGTCAAAATCCAGATCATTCTGTTTTAGCACTCCTGGTTGCAGAACTGGAAAATCCAAGCGGTCTTGGGCGTATTATCAGAAACAACCAAGGTGAAATTTATAGCATTGTAGAAGAAAAGGATGCAAATGAGCAAGTAAAGAATATAAAAGAAATTTATTCCGGGGTGTGTTGTACTTTGGCAAATAATCTGAAGAAATGGTTGCCTCAACTAAGTAATAGTAACGCACAAGGCGAATATTATTTAACTGAAATTATCTCATTGGCTGTACAAAATAAAACACCCATTACGTCATTAACCGCCAAGAACAGCTTTGAGGTACAGGGCATTAATAATCGCCAACAACTTCAGCAACTCGAACGCATCTGGCAGCAAAGAGCAGCCAATCAACTCATGGAAAAAGGCGCGACCCTGGCTGATGCCAACCGCTTTGATTTGAGAGGAGAATTATATTGTGGCAAAGACGTCTATATCGACATTAACTGCATTTTTACAGGCAAGGTAGTTTTAGGTAATGGCTGTAAAATTGGCCCAAACTGCAGTCTGACTAATGTGACATTAGGCGATGGGTGCGAAGTTTACGCTAATAGCGTACTGGAAGGCTGCCACATTGCAAACGACTGCCACATCGGTCCTTTTGCCCGCTTGCGCTCAGGGACGCAATTAGCTTCCCATTGTAAAATCGGCAATTTTGTTGAAACTAAAAAAGCGATTTTTGATGAAGGCACGAAAGCCAGTCATCTCAGTTACTTAGGGGACGTCCTGTTAGGAAAAAATGTAAACGTTGGCGCTGGAACCATTACTTGTAATTACGATGGGGTTAATAAGCATCAAACAATTATCGAAGATGGTGTTTTTATTGGGTCAGATACTCAATTAATTGCTCCAGTTACCGTGGGCGCTAACGCAACAATAGGAGCAGGGAGCACCATACGCCGGAATGTGCCGCCCGATGAGTTAACATTAACCGAATCACGACAAAAAACCATCTACGGCTGGAAAAGGCCGGTAAAAAGAGAGAGGGATTAAATAAAAGAGGACAGAAATGCCTTCTGCTGTCATCATTCTTCTGATTATTCTTATTGCAATTGCTTTACGGCAGGTTGTCAGAGTTATCATTCCAATTTGGGCAATTATGGCAACAGGAGCCATTGCTGTTTTGCTCTGCCAACAGATAACACCATCACGCGCTTTCGCTGCCGTTGAGCCGGATGTCATGCTTTATTTGTTCGGTGTTTTTTTCATTTCACAAGCCGCAGAGGAAAGTGGCTACCTCGCTTTTCTGACCGATCAAATTTTTTATTATGCAAATAATGGAAAACAAACGTTAATGTTGATTGTTTTTATTCTGGGTTTAAGCTCCGCGGTGTTAATGAATGATACCATTGCCATTATAGGTACACCTATCATTTTACAACTGTGTCAATCACATAAAAATTTAATTAAACCCTTGCTGTTGGCGTTGGCATTTTCAATTACCATTGGAAGCACCATGAGTCCTATAGGCAATCCACAAAATTTATTGATTGCTATTAAGGGAGAGATGGCTTCGCCATTTTTTGAGTTTTTCAAACACTTGGCTGTACCTACTTTGTTAAATCTGGGTATAGTTTATTTTTTTATTCTTTTTTTATACAGAAATGAATTAAAAGAACCTATTAAAAAACCAGTCCTACCTTTGATAAATGACCGTAGCAATCTTACTTTAGTTAAAATGAGCTTGCTCATGATGTTAGTTCTGACTATGATCAAAATCTTGACGGATTTCCTGCATTATTCAGAATTTCAGCTGAATTTTAGTTATATTGCACTCTTGTCGTCTGTACCAATTTGGTTTAGCAAGCATCGATGGAATTATATAAAAAGACTGGATTGGGGAACTTTAGTTTTTTTTGCGAGCACCTTTATTTTAATGCAAAGCGTATGGGATAGCGGCTTTTTCCAAACCGGAATGAGTGATTCTCATATTGATGTCAACCACATCGTAGTGATTTTTATAATGAGTATCGCCCTGAGCCAATTGATCTCTAATGTCCCATTAGTAACAATATATTTGCCTTTATTGATGAGTCATAATCATTCCAATATAACCCTGCTGAGCCTGGCTGCGGGAAGTACTATTGCCGGTAATCTCTCTATCCTGGGGGCAGCAAGTAACATTATTATTATTCAAAATAGTGAAAAACGTGGTATCAGGGGTTTTGGGTTTCTGGAGTTTATACTTGTGGGAGCCCCACTTACCTTACTTAATCTATTAGTGTATATCTCATTCCTTCAAAAAATATAAGAGAATGAACCATTAAATTTGTTTATTTAATTCCTCTCTGTTTGCACAACTAATGAATAATTTCTTTCTAAAATCTTGCACATCCATAAAATGACCGGGAGAGCAATTAACGCTGTCAATAGTTTGTATTGCCAAACACTCACCGCTAAATTAATAATTTGTTCGTAAGGATAAATACCACCATAAAGCAAACTGTAGTCAACCAGGCATAATAACGAGTTGACTGATATATTAGCGATTAATATTCGCAAGGATCGGTTAATTTTCCATTTTGAATACTTTAAATAGTGCAATAGCATTGCATTACCAAGAAAAGTGACAAACAATGACAACGATGCAGCTGATAACCTGCGTGGCATGATGTAATGATAAAAAGGATTCAAATTAAAAAAAGGAGGAGAAGGTAGTGCAACACTCCCCATCAATAACATATCAAAAATAAATTGTGCCGCAAGAAGAGCCAATGCTAATTTCAAGTTGGCCTGGTAACCCCACAATTCGCCAACTATAGAACTGATAATGATAGTAATTGGAAAGAAAATACAGCTGGCCGATAAAACCAAGTCTTTATTGATTGCTATGATTCGATACTCACAGGCCAAACACACCAACATCACGGTCACAGCGAAGCAAATCAAATATTGATAAATTGGAAAAAGCGTTAGTTCTGTGGTTTCAATTAATGCTTTGCCCTTATGTTGTTTGTCGTTCAATAAAAATGTTAAATAAACTACGCCAATAATTAGGAGCAAAAGAGACGAGATCATGAATGAATCGATGAAAATTTGCTTGAAACTGTGAGCATGTGGAGCAGAAAATAATAGATAAAAATCCAGGCAAAAAAAACTTACTCCCCCCAGCAAAGCTAATAACACGCATTGCTTTGGAGTTGATAAAACCCTGTCATTTTTAGTGCAAAACAATAAATGAGGCAAATAGAAACTGAGTGCAAAAGCAATAGTTGTAGCAAAAAATTTCTTGGGTATTTCTTCAAAAATTACTTGATAGGCTGGATTATCATGCATGTATTCAGCAGCAGGTAAATTGACGAGCACATAAACCCCAATACAAAACATATATAAAGTCATCAAACAAATATTAAGTAAATGGCGTTGCTCTTTGAAGGTACAATTTCTCAATGCGAATAAAAATAACGCTGCAATAAGGGGACAAATCAAGCTGTTTATTGCAAATACAAGCCCCCCGAGTAGAATAATTTTAAAAGAAACGTTAATTAATAATATCAGGCAAGTTATCATACTCACTGCGATGAATAGAAACCCGGGGGATTGTTGGGGTGATAACGATTGATTCATACGACAAGAGCTTCCATAGTATATAACAACTCATTCTGCCTTATTGATAGAGACTGACTATAGGGGGTTAATTCTTTATGATTTACATGGAAGTATTAACAACATCCCTATAAGCTTCAAATAATAATTGCCCTTTATTAAGCTAATCAGGTCGCAAATATAGCATTATAGCCCTTTGCATAGCAAGATAAACGAGAGTCGTCAACTGTCGACTTAAACGATGACTAAATGATAAGTTAATAAGAAAATAAATAAACTGAGATAACTTCATGAATACTCATAAAACAAAGGCTTCAGCAAAAGCGGGACTCTTACCGGGGACTGCCGTATATATAGGCGAACACCCACCGCAACCAACTCAAGTAACGATACATATTTATGACAAAAAAAATTATAAGCGTTTAGATTCCTTCGATACCCGACAAGTGAAAGAGGCCTATGAAGCTGGACATAATATTTGGATAGATATTTCAGGTCTTGCAGACATCGAGAAAATTACTAAAATTTGCTCAGAATACAACATACACCCCTTGGTTATCGAGGATTTGCTTAATACCAGACAAAGACCCAAACTGGATATTGTAGACGATTATATTTTTGTTGTTTTTAAATTATTACAATCCCCTCCCGATCACTTATCTTACAATACAGAACAGTTCTGTTTAATCATCAAGCAAAAACTTTTACTCACATTCAGAGAATCTGAAAAATATAATTTATCTTCCATTTATCAACGCCTTAATGGAGAGCACTCGTTAACCAGAGAATATGGAAGTGATTATTTGACCTATCTGATCATGGACTATATTGTTGATGATTATTTCAACTTTGTCGAAACTTCAGCCCAACTGCTTGAAACCTTGGAAGATCAATTAATTAATAAACCAGAAACGATTAGGTTACAAGCGTTATACACCATCAAAAGAAGAACCATTACCCTCAGAAAAATCATTCCTCCTTTGAGAGATATTGTCCATTTGTTGCTTACAGACGATGGGGGGTTAATCAATAAAAAGTATAATCTTTACTTCCGGGACTTATATGATCATTGCATTCGCCTGGTAGAATCGATCGATTTGCATAGAGAAATGTCGGCAAGTATGCTAGACATATACCTGTCTACTATAAATAATCGCATGAATGAATCCATGAAAATTCTGACCTTGTTTGCCAGTATTTTTATTCCTTTAAGTTTTATTGCCGGGGTTTATGGAATGAATTTTAAATTTATGCCTGAGCTGGATTGGCGATACGGTTACCCTATGATTCTGGTTACCATGGTACTTCTGGCAATACTCATGCTGTATTTTTTTAAACGAAAAAAATTATTTTAAGTGGCGGAAAGCGCCCCATTTACAACCTGCATAATATCATCGATAGAACTGGGTAGGGTCTTTACCGGGCAACACACTTCTGTTGCCCTCTTGTCAGAAAAGCCTCTAAAATTTATTTAGTCATGCTCAGTTCTGTTATCGCAACTTTTTCTTGATCTGGATTAACCCGACGTCTCCTGGTTGAAAATAAACTATCAGGGCTAATCGTCACTACAACTCCAGTCTGAGGTTGGGATCGAACAGGAATCAGGCTTTTTGCTGGCACTACTTCCTTAGTATCTTTTTCCGTAATTAGTAGATGGGGAGAAACTATGGGTTCCTTTTCAACAGATACGGGAGTAGGCTGAAGAGGTGTCACCCCATTCAAAGCCAGATTGGAACCTGTAATTAATTTTGGTTCACCTTTGATATTGTGTCTCTCAAACCACAATTTGAATGCTGTAGCCAGGTTCCAGAAGTCTTCTTCTTTGCTTAACATTAAAACAAAGCGTGTTACTTTTTTAGGGATTCCAAATTTGAGATTGATGGCGGCTGCTACAGTTTTTGGTGCCCATGCCAAAGTAGCCATCGTTTTGGTTTTCCCCACTCCTTCTACAAATTCAACAGCAGAAATAGCTCCTGAGCGAATAGTAGGCCAGTACATAAACACAATTGGATCGTTGATTAAGCCATTAGCACCGCGAAAAACAGGCGGTAAAACCAAAACATACGCTTTATCTATGGCTTTGCTAAAAAATCCGGGAGCTGTTTTCTTTTCCTTCTCCAAATCCATATTCAACACCATAGTGCCAAATTTTAGAGCTGGAGATAATGGAATTAACGGCTCAGCATCTTTATCCGGTTTGAAATCAATGGGTATCCTTTTAATTAAACCTGAAAATATGACATCCGCTACAAAGCGATTGACGCGTTCATAAACATTAAACGGATCAAAAGACGAAGCTTTGTCTTTCAAATCAGATTTAGGCAACTCCATATGTGCAGCAACATTAATATGCATCAGCAGCAATAAATGGCGCAGAGCCCTGTAATATAAAAATGGAGGCATGCCCACAGTGGATTCCAGAGCCTTGTCCATTAACATACTTGTCGCTTCAAAGGTTAACCCAAATCCTAAAACAGACTCTGGTTTCATGGCCAAATATTTATGGCGCTCACACAGCTCTGGTGTAGTTAAACGAATAATATAGCGGCCATTGAAATATACTCTTAATACTTGCGAGAGAGGCTCACCTACATAAGGAATTAAACTAACCCCGTAAGTCAGTGCATCATTACCCATTAAAACAAGAGGCTCTCTTCCCCAACCTTTAATTTTACGCTTATAGTTACAATCCAATTCATCGCAGATTGAAGGAGGAAGAGATTTTTTATTTGAATTAAATGAGGAAGGGCCTAATGAGTCAAGAACCGCTACATGTGCTACAGTTTGAACTCCTTGCCGCCAGGTGTATGCTTTGACCAGATAATTCGTTAGAGCTAATCCCGATAAAAAAAGAGAATAAGGCGCATACCATGATGCATCCTCATCATAACCCTCTCCGAAATAATTTTGTGCCGTATTGTTTGCAAAATTTAAAGCAACTAACGGTAAAACATCGTTAACAAGAATGTAACCCATTCCATAGGCAATTTTCTTCGCCTGAGGATTGTTGACCAAGGTGGGAACAGCATCACGTAAGGCTATTGCCTGCTCTAACACTTGAAAAGTTGTATTTGCGGTATAGCTAAATACACCAGTCGTGATTTTTGACAATGAGGCGTTGTTCCAAACCCATTTTGAACCTTCCCACAGGCTTGACCCAATTGTTTTGACTCCATTTACCACCGATGAAAACCACTTCATAATGCTCTCCTGCAACAGCGGAATTTCATTTTATGAGTAAAAATTGGGAAATACCAGAGGGAAAGAGCACTTTTCTTGAACTTTATTGAAATTTTTTATAAGAGCTGATGGTCAATTGAACTTTTGTGTTTTAACTGTACAAAAGCTAATCTCAACCCGGATGATTTGATAGAATGAATTTGAAATACAACAGCCAGTCATTTTTATGAGGCATAGATTGTTCATTATCGTTTGATTTTCCTTCATTATGGCTTTGTCTTAAAATAAATTCTTGTTTTTGTATTCGCAAAGATCTTCAATGATGCAAGTCTTGCAATGTGGTTTACGTGCTGTACAGACATAACGGCCATGTAATATTAACCAGTGATGAGCGTCATGTAAAAACTCACGAGGCACTTTTTTTAATAACTCCTGCTCAACCGCCAGCGGTGTATTACCCTTCGCTATGCCAATCCGGTTAGCCACTCTGAAAATATGGGTGTCGACCGCTATGGTTGGCTGACCAAATGCTGTATTCAAAACCACATTTGCAGTTTTTCGGCCAACACCAGGCAATGCTTCCAGCGCCTCTCTCTGGCCAGGAACTTGTCCCTCATGCTGATCAATAAGTATTTCACAGGTTTTCATGATATTTTGTGCTTTGCTATTATAAAGACCTATGGACTTAATGTAATCTTTTAGTCTATCTAATCCCAAATCCAGTAAGGCTTGTGGGGTATTCGCTACCGGGAATAGTTTAGCTGTCGCTTTGTTCACACTGACGTCCGTTGCCTGGGCTGAAAGCATGACGGCAATTAATAACTCAAAGGGGGTACTATACTGCAACTCCGTTGTAGGATGAGGGTTTTGTTCTTGAAAACGTTTGAAAATTTCTTGTGATTTTTGTTTATTCATATGTTTTTTTTGCTTTCACCCGAGCCAAAGCCTCAAGAATATAATTTTGTTTTGCCTGTACGTCTTGAGTATGATCTTGTGCATGGGCTGAAAGTTTCTTTCTTTCCCTATATATTTGCTGTTTTTCATGCTCATCCCGCAACTGGCGCATTTGTTTGGCATTATAACGCTGGCGGGCCAAATCCTTATCATATCCAGCCGCAGGCAAACTAACCATCTCAATGCAGTCAACAGGACAAGGATCCACACACAAGCCGCATCCAGTACACTCATGAGTAATAATGGCATGCATTAATTTACTACTACCAATAATTGCATCAACAGGACAGGCCTTGATGCATTTAGTACAACCAATGCATTCATCCTCTTTGATAGCAGCAACTGAAGGAGGCCGAGTATTATCTATTGCTTCTTTCAAATATGGAGATGCATCAACATGCAGTAATTTTCCCAAAGCTTTTACAGTTTCAACACCACCAGGAGGGCATTTATTAATAGGGGCCGCTCCTTGGGCAAGCGCTTCAGCATAAGGCAAACAACCTGCATATCCGCATTCCCCACACTGGGTTTGCGGCAATAACGCATCAATTTCTTTAACAGAGGCCATTACTTCACCTTCATGCCAGGAAGTGCTCCTGCATCAGGCTGTAATAAATAAATTCCCTGCCCATCCCCTGCCGCCAATACCATGCCTTCAGAAACACCGAAACGCATAGTGCGGGGCTCCAAATTAGCAACCATTACTGTCAAACGCCCAATCAATTCTTCAGCATCATAAGCCTTTTTTATGCCGGCAAAAACCTGCTTTTGAGCATCACCCAAGTCTAAAATCAAGCGCATTAGTTTATCTGCGCCTTCCACAGGCTCTGCATTGACAATTTTTGCAATCCGTAAATCGACTTTGGCAAAGTCCTCAATACTGATTAAGTTAGCGTCCTCAACTGGCGTGTTTTCTTTTACTGGGGTAGTCATCAGAGATTCCTTGCTTTGAACCAACATCGCTTCAATTTTTTCTTTTTCTACTCTAACCATCAAAGGCTTAAAAGTATTGATACGATGGTTTAGCAAAGGTTTATCGATAGAATCCCAGTGTAAAGGCTCAGAATTTAAAAATTCTTCTGAAGCTTTGGCCATCATTGGCAAGACTGGTTTTAAATAGGTTATTAAAATGCGGAATAAATTGATTCCCATTGTGCATATGGCATGAACTTCATTTAATTTGCTTTCATCTTTAGCCAATACCCAAGGTTTATTGGCATCGATGTATTGATTGACTTTGTCAGCACAATCCATGATTTGTCTTATTGCCCGCGCATAGTCTCTTGAAACAAATGCGTCAATCACGGACTCTCTTGCGCTCAGCAAGTCGTTGTATAATTTTTGATCATTCAACTCTGAGCTCAACCGATTATCAAAACGCTTATTAATAAATCCCGCACATCGGCTTGCAATATTCACTACCTTCCCGACCAGATCCGCATTCACCCTATTGACAAAATCGTCAAAATTCAAATCCAAATCGTCTACTCGACCATTCAATTTGGCAGCGAAATAGTAACGCAGATATTCAGGATGCAAGTGAGCCAGATAAGCGCGTGCTTCTATAAAAGTACCGCGCGATTTGGACATTTTCTGCCCCTCAACCGTTAAAAACCCATGGGTATACACGGCCGTAGGTGTTCTGAAACCGCTGGCAGCTAACATAGCTGGCCAGAACAAAGCATGAAAATACACAATATCCTTGCCTACAAAATGATATAATTCTGTTTTTGAAGCCTTATCCCAAAACTCATCAAAAGAAACGCCACGCTCATCGCAATACTTTTTAAAGCTTGCCATATAGCCTATGGGAGCATCTAACCAAACGTAAAAGTATTTATCCGGAACACCGGGGATAGGGAAGCCAAAATAGGGAGCATCGCGAGAAATATCCCATTGCTTTAAACCCGCCTCAAACCATTCGCTGAGTTTATTCGTTACTTCGGTTTGTAAATGCCCCTTTCTTGTCCAATCCTTAAGTAACTCTTCGTAACGCGGCAAATCAAAAAAATAATGCTCTGATTCTTTTTCTACTGGGCTGACTCCCGATATAACAGAAACAGGGTTAATCAAATCCGTCGGCGAATAAGTGGCGCCACAAACCTCGCAATTATCGCCATACTGATCGACAGCAGCACATTTGGGGCAAGTTCCCTTCACATACCTGTCCGGCAAAAACATTTGCTTTACGGGATCATAAAACTGGCGAATTGTTTTCTTGACTATATCACCGCCTGCCTGCAAACGTTCAAATATGGTAGTCGCCAATGCCTGATTTTCAGGTGAATGGGTGGTATGGTAATAATCATAATCAATGGCGAAGGCTTTAAAATCCTTTTCATGACTTAACTTAATTTCGGCGGTTAAAGCTTCCGGAGTAATTCCCAGTTGCTCTGCTTTCAGCATAATGGGTGTTCCATGAGCGTCATCCCCACAAACGCTAATACATTGAATACCCAACATTTTGTGAGTACGGACCCAAATATCTGTTTGAATATGCTCAACCAAATGTCCCAGATGCAAATGCCCATTAGCATAAGGCAGTGCACTGGTCACTAACATTTTTCGTTCACTAGTCATAGTTATAGAATACTCATCACCTATAATAAAGCGACTAATTATAACGCAAAGACAATGGAAATGCTGCAATAGAAAACAGGTTTTTATTGGTAGTTATTTATGAAGTGTTAACTTTTACCGAGATGATCCGATAATTTAAGTACTACTTATTCTCTTATAATTTGTTAATATCAACAGGACTACGAGAAACCACAAGGTCAAGGTAAAAAATGTTTTTAATAAAGAGATTGGGGGGTCGTAAGTCCTGATCAAATTAAATTTTCAACGAGTGAATACACATGGCCAACAATCCAAGACTTATCATAGGCATCAGTGGCTCATCAGGCATAATCTATGGGATTAGACTATTACAAGTCTTGCAAAAACTACCCATAGAAACGCATTTAGTCATTAGCAAAGCAGGGCAATTGACCCGTGCTTATGAAACAAATATTAGTGCCGCAGAACTCAAAGCTTTAGCAGATGTCTATCATCCCTGCACTGACCTCACCGCATCCATTGCCAGCGGCTCATTTAAAACTTTAGGCATGATCATTGCGCCCTGTTCAATGAAAACCTTAGGTGAAATTGCGCATGGTATCAGTAGCAACCTGTTGACCCGAGCCGCTGATGTCGTTCTTAAAGAACGCAGAAAATTGGTGCTCTTGCCGAGGGAAACACCTTTGCATCTTGTTCATCTGAACAATATGGTGTGTATTACACAAATGGGAGGCATTATCTGCCCTCCAGTGCCCGCCTTTTATAATCATCCGCAAAACATAGACGACTTAATCAATGATACCGTTGGGAGAGTACTCGATTTATTTGATTTGGATTGTGGATTGGTGAAACGCTGGGGCGAAACATAAAAAAACGCGGCTAAAGCCGCGTTTTTAATGACCACTTGCTTGTAATATTTTTATATTACTTTGAGCCAGTGAGGGATACAGTAGAAGTTGGGTTCTCAACCACTTCAGGAGTAACATCCTTAGGTTGTGCAAATACCTTAGTAGTGTGGACAGGCTCTTCTTCTTCAGAGCTTGAACTGGAAAGTTGTACAGTTTGTTGTTGCTCAGAACCTTTGCTTAAGCCACTGAATTGGTTTCTACGTACTTCTTCAAATGTCTCATCGTTAACAGGTGTAAACTCTGGGTTGCTGGAAGGCTTTTTGCTACGCAAATTAGAGATGCATTCTCTTAATGCGTTAAAAGCATTAACAACTGTAGCGCCAAGATAAACGCCAGTACTGGTTAAAGCAGCAGCAACACCGGCAGTAGCAGCAACTTGAGCCGCATAACCAGCACCAACTACTGAAGCGATTGATACTCCAAAAACAGAGAAGTTAACTACAGCAGCCAAAGCAGCAGGCCAGAAAGCAACGGTTAAAGCAGCAGCACCAGCAACAACTAAAGAAGACCAAAACGCAACTGAAATTGCCTTTTGATGACTAGAAATGAAATTGGCAACGCTTGTTCCCAAATATTTAACAGCGTCCAGAGTCAAACCAATCAAACCACGGTTTCTTACATAGTTACCATCTTCATCTTGAATGTAGTTACCGCGTTTGTCTTTTGCGTAAGAACCTAAAAATAGGTTAGTTAAACCAGAAAAAACGGCTGCTGGCAAATAAAATACGCCAGTTGCAAATTGTTTTAATGTCATTTTTTTACTCCAAGGTTATAAATCGGAGCAGATTGTAGCAACCCATTTCCTAAATGTGAATTAATTGTGCGCAATATGTTGTTACAAAAGTGTAAAGTAAGTTCATTTTATTGTCTTCATCTCAACCAGGTTTTTGCCAAGAGCTCGATAAAATTTACAATGTATGATCAGGTGATCAGGATTTTCGAAAACCCAAGATAGAAGCAAAAAATGCCATCAATTAAGATGCTTGAATAAGCTAAATGATCAAATTCAAGCGATCAACGTTTTTCGTAAACCCTGAAGATATATTTGATTTGTGCTCGAATTTTAGATTCTAAGTTCTGTCATTTCATAGCCCCCATCAAGAGCCTGATGGTTTGAATCTGTTGAAAAATTCAATGGGTTTGGTCTGTCTTCAGCAGAATCAGTAGAAGTATAATCATTAAATTCTTCATCCACCTCGACTTCAAAAGACTCACTGGCCTCTCCCTCCAAATGACCCATTAAATAACGGTAGGTATCCTCTTCATTGATCTCAACTTGATGTTCCTGCTTATGACCAAAGTATGAATAAACATGTTTAGCAATGCTAATTGATTGTTTCCATGCCACCAGGCCTCCTAAAATTGCTCCAAAAGCAGCTCCAGTAACAATACAGCCCAGGGTTAGCACAGCGAGAGGAAGATGCAATGACGTTAAAAAAGCCAATGGTGCCATTCCAAAAATACTTATGCTGGCAAATGCCGCCAGAACCGGGGGGAAGAACAGAGCCAGAAATGTAACACTCAAACCTACAACCGCCGATCCAATCAAAAGCATTGTCAAATAGCTCTTGTTATTTTTATACCATTCTTTGATTTTATCCCACATAAAAAACTCCAAACCAAAATTTCAGGGATTATATCATTAATTTAACTGTGTGGGTTAAATATGAACACATTTTTGATATCGAGTGGGATCATCTACTCCAGCACTCTTAAAACCCCGCTTTCTAAAAGTACAGCTATCACACTGTCCGCAAGCTTCACCTGCTTCATTCGCTTGATAGCAGGAAACCGTTAATCCGTAATCAACACCAAGTTCAGTACCTAATTGAATAGTCTGCACTTTGCTCAGATATTGCAGAGGAGCATTGATAGTAAAGCGATCGCCTTCAATTCCTGCTTTCGTTGCCAAGTTTGCCAAAGATTGGAAAGATTCAATAAACTCCGGGCGACAATCAGGATAATGGGAATAATCAACAGAACTGGCACCAATAAAAATATCTCTGGCACCAATTGATTCAGCATAACCCAAAGCCATAGCCAAAAAAATAGTATTACGGGCTGGGACATAGGTGACTGGTATTTCCGGGCTTTCCTTGAATTCGGGGACCTCAATAGATGCATCAGTCAAAGCGGAGCCACCAAATAAAGCGATATCCAGGGTGACTATTTTATGATCAGCTGCACCCATATGTTTCGCAATTCGAGTTGCGGCACACAGTTCTGCGGAATGCCTCTGGCCGTAAGAAAAGCTTAATGCATAACAAGCAAACCCCTGAGATTTAGCCAACGCGAGACAAGTCGTTGAATCCAAACCGCCAGAAAGCAAGACCACAGCTTTTTTCATAATGCAAAACCTCAAAAAATTGGAACAATTGCTTGCTCTTAAAAATTCCTGCTAAAATGCAGGTCAATTATGCCACAATATGGAATGTGATGACGACACCTCTATATCCAATAATTTTAGCCGGGGGCTCTGGCACTCGACTATGGCCTTTATCAAGACAAAATTTTCCTAAGCAATTTTTAAAATTAAATGGCGAATTGTCTTTAATTCAACAAACCATGAAAAGAGCGATGGGATTGCCTGGCAATCAAACCATTATCGTAAGTAATGATGCCCATTACTTTATCTGTCAGGATCAATTGCAAGATTTTAATGCACAAACCACTTACTTGCTTGAGCCTTGTGCAAGAAATACAGCCCCCGCGATAGCATGCGCAGCCCATTATTTGGCAAACACAGTAGGAAAGGATGCTGTCATGCTGGTTTTACCCTCGGATCACTGGATAGCTGATGATGAAATCTGGCTGGCCGCCATGTTAGAGGGGGGACAATTTGCCTCAGAAAACAATGCGATAGTGACATTTGGGATAAAGCCTGATAGCCCCAAAACCGGTTATGGCTACATTGAGGCCGGCACCACTTTATCCAGTGATATAAAGCAAGTTTTGAGCTTTAGAGAAAAACCAGACGCGCACACTGCCGCACAATTCGTCAGTAAAGGGAATTATTTCTGGAATAGCGGCATGTTCATTTGTCGTGCAGGGGTTTATCTTGAAGAGCTGGAACAATTTGAAGCCAACATCTACCAATTCAGTCAACAAGCATTGACCCTTGCGCAGCATCATCATGATTTTTTGCGCCTTGATCTGGATTGTTTTTCTCAATGTAAAGAAGAGTCTATAGACTATGCCATAATGGAAAAAACAGACAAAGCTGTTGTAATACCCATTTCAATACAATGGAGCGATCTGGGCTGCTGGACCGCTGTGGCCGACGCGAACAAACAAGACGAACAAGGCAATACTCTCATTGGAAATGTCATCGCCCAGGATAGTCACAATTGCCTCATTAATAGTGAAGAGTTGTTAGTCACAACCGTTGGCATTCAGGATCAAATCATCGTTGCAACGAGTGACGCTGTGTTAGTTGCCGATAAACGCTATTCGCAACAAGTGAAAGATTTGGTTCACTCCTTACGCAAAGATCATCCTCATTTAACTCAAGATCATCAACGTGTTCCCAGACCATGGGGGTATTATGAAGTGCTGGCAGAGGGCACCTCATTCAAAGTCAAACGTCTTATGGTGAAGCCTGGTGCAAAACTCTCTTTACAAACGCATCAGCATCGGGCCGAGCATTGGGTTATCGTTGGCGGTGAGGCCGAGGTAGTTAATGGAAACAATACGTTCCGATTATCAAAAAACCAATCCACCTACATTCCGAAAAACGCATTGCATCGATTAAGTAACCCACATAATGAACCACTTTATGTTATCGAAGTACAAAGTGGCTCCTATCTGGGCGAAGACGACATCAAACGCTTTGATGATATTTATTTAAGAAAGGAAGTTGAACTGGCAGAGTGAATTCTATCCAAAACAGCTCTCTTGATTCCACTCACTGTGCTTAGCACTCTTGCCTAAGTTGCAATACACTTTATCCCTATTCCTGCAAATTTTAGTATCAATACTGTAAAGCCAACCGCATTCATCTTGTACCCAAAATAAATACTATGTTATAAAAAAGAACAAATTTGCTTTTTATAGTATCATTTATATAGGTAATTAACAAAAATTAAAAAAGAGATGACTTTATGGCAACCAGTAGTTTAATTCTTCAATCTTACCTGAAAACCCTCAAAACAGATGAGAAATCTGAACTACGCTATGAAGACAAAGTAGAAGAACTTCTTGAATACAATAGCAATGCCAAAGGAAGCGATTTTCTAACGCCACTGAGTTTTTATCTGCCCATTATTGAAAATACTGATGAAGTCATGCTTCGCTACATGAGTGAAGAAAACAAGCAGAAACTCATACGAGATCTGCAAGTTGCCTACTTACTTTTACTCACACAAAAAAAATACGAGGAAGAACATCAGAAATATGAAAACATAAAAACCTATGCGCAGCACATTAAACGATGTGAAGAACTGCTAGACCACCTCAATTATAATCAAGTCTGCAAAGAACAAAAAAGAGCGCCCTCTCCAGAACATGGCTATGCCAGCGATGGTTATCCAGTAAAGTACTTGAGCATTTTTTTGGGTAAAGAACTGGCAGAAATGATAGTCGATTCTATGGATCGCAAAACCAAAACCATCAAAGAATCAATGGGCTGGTTTAATGAAAAACGTTTGTATTGGGTTTGGGCATCCAGCCTGCTCAAAGTGATACTCGCTGCATTACCTGATGATTTTTTCAATGTCGGTCAGGCAACCCAGGTAGTCAAAGCCCCTGACCCTTATACTGGAACCCTGAGTTGGGCTTTGTATTATTTTCGCTTTTCCCTCAATATGTTTTTGCTACTCAAACATACAATTAGTGGTCCATGGATGAGTGAGAGGGAAAAAAAGACACCGTGGACAGAACGGTTCCTCACCCAGTGGGATCAAAGAAAATTCACCTTGCTCAATGACTCCATCTGGGCAACAGGAAACTTGATTTGCTTTTTCTGGCTTACTGGCAAAGGCGCTCTCGGGACCTGGGGTGATGTATTGACTTTGGCATTGCTAGTCTTTGACATCAGCATAGCCATTTGGGATTACGAAGAGCAAAAGACTCGCCACAACAAAGAAATGCTGGCTTATGAGGAAGACATTAAAAAATTAAAGCAGTTAATTAGCAAGGCAGAAGAAGAACCCGGAAAAGAGGATGAAAAGCTTAGAATAATCAAAGAATATGAATTGCAATTGCAAGGTTTAATGCGGGCGCAAAAAGAATCTGAAAGAAATTGGGATCTGCAAAAAGTCAGTTTATATGCAGGTATAGCTTATGCTGTCGGACTCATGCTCGCTTTTGCATTACTGGCTGCGCCTTTCTTCCCCGTTTCCGGACCGGCTTTACTGGCAATCACCATAACAGGCGCTGTTCTTTGCCTGGCTTTTACAGTGATTTATAATGGTGTGAAAGGCGGCATGGAAGTCTACAAAGCACATTGCTCCGCCAAGGAAGCGAAAGAAGGATATAATAACAAGATCGAGCTATTTAAACTCTTATTGGAAAAAAATCCATCACTGGATGATAATGAAAAAAAATTTCTCTTCCTGGAAATCAAAAAATTAAAGGCAGAAACTGAATACCAGAAGCAAATGGTTGTTTTTCAAACCATGCATTTGCTACGTTCGGTGATTTTGGAATCATTTATACCAGCCGTTGTTTTTGCCAGCTTCGTGTTTTTACCGTTAGGAATTGGATTTGCCGTGTTGGGCGCCACAATTGGTGTTGCCTTGGCGACCAACTTAATGATTAATGCTGCTTTCAAACCTGCGAAAGAGGAAGTCAAAGCCTTTGATGAAAAGGAATATGAGGCTTTTTGTAAAGATCCGGATAATTGGAGTAAACCCTCCAAATCAAAACAAGGGTTCTTTCAGTCCAAAGAGAAAAAACCTCTTTTAGATAACGTTGCTGCAAAAACACAGGAAAAAGAAAAGGATAGGCTAGAGCTGCTGGATGATGAGAGCAGTATACCTCTGTTGTTAAGTAGCAAAAACAATCCCAGCATATAATCTTCATTACATCTTGGGACAATTGCCAAAAAAGTGTATAATTGCTCATTTTTTTATATGTTAGCTTGGATCTTTTTTGCAGATGGTCCAAAAATCCAATTTATAATTTTGGCATAACTAATGGTTAAACATGAATCTCGAACAATTATATGATGTCATAGTCGTTGGCGGAGGGCATGCTGGTACAGAAGCAGCGCTTGCAGCAGCACGCTTGGGTGTAAAAACCTTGTTATTGACCCATAACATAGACTTGCTTGGACAAATGTCCTGCAATCCAGCCATAGGGGGCATTGGTAAAGGTCACCTGGTTAAAGAAATTGATGCCCTTGACGGGGCCATGGCTAAAGCCGCCGATCAGGCGGGGATCCAATTTCGAATTCTTAATGCCTCAAAAGGACCTGCCGTTCGAGCCACACGCGCACAAGCTGATCGTGTTTTGTATAGAAAAGCCATTCGCACACAATTGCAATCACAGGCTAACTTAACCATATTTCAACAAGCAGTTGATGATTTGAAAATTGAAGGCGGATTAGTCACTGGTGTTGTAACCCAAATGGGGCTCACGCTCAAGGCACGCGCTGTTGTATTAACAGTAGGAACTTTTCTGGGTGGCAAGATTCATGTCGGTATGAACCAATACGCAGGAGGCAGGGCAGGAGATCCTCCATCCATTGCGTTATCTAAAAGCTTGCGGGATTTGGATTTACCGGTAGGGCGTTTGAAAACAGGAACTCCTCCTCGAATTGACAGACGCACCATTGATTTTAGCCAGATGGTGGAACAACCAGGTGATACCCCGGTTCCAGTATTTTCCTATTTGGGAGCGGCAAGCGACCATCCTCAACAAGTACCATGCCATATTACCCATACTACAGAAGCCACTCATGACATAATAAGAAATAATTTGGATAAATCGCCAATGTATGCGGGAGTCATTGAAGGAGTTGGCCCTCGTTATTGCCCCTCGATAGAAGACAAAATTGTTCGCTTTGCTGATAAAACATCTCACCAGATTTTTGTGGAACCGGAAGGTCTGACAACGGAAGAAATATACCCTAATGGAATTTCTACCAGCCTCCCCTTCGAGGTACAAGTGCAATTTGTGCGCACCATTAAAGGTTTTGAAAACGCCCACATCACCAGGCCAGGTTACGCCATCGAGTATGATTATTTTGATCCACGCGGATTAACCTCATTTTTGCAAACCAAAGCCATTCCTAATTTGTTTTTTGCCGGGCAAATCAATGGGACAACCGGATATGAGGAAGCAGCAGCACAAGGAATTATAGCGGGCATGAATGCGGCATTGCAAATCAAAGATCAAGAGTTATGGTGTCCGCGCAGAGATGAGGCCTACATAGGTGTACTTATCGATGATTTGATTACGTGCGGAACGCAAGAGCCCTATAGAATGTTTACTTCAAGAGCAGAGTATCGTTTGCTATTACGTGAGGATAATGCCGATTTAAGACTAACTGAGAAAGGTCGACAGCTTGGCTTGGTAGGTGATGAACGATGGGACAGCTTTTCCAAAAAGCGTGAAGCAATTGAGTCCACTCAAGCTTTGTTATACAACAGCTGGGTGAGGGTTCATCATAATGATTTGTTTAAAGAGACTTTGTTTAATCCAATGCAACACGATTGCCGTGCCGTTGAATTTTTAAAACGACCGGAGATAAATTATCAGCATCTTTTAATGATGGATGATTTGAATTTGCCTGAATTGCCACAAGAAATAACAGAGCAAATTGAAATTCAGAATAAATATGCCGGGTACATAGACAGGCAACAACAAGAAATTGAGAAATTACGCAAGCATGAAAACACCCTGCTCCCAGAGACTTTGGATTATAATGACGTCGTTGGTTTATCGAGTGAGGTCATTCAAAAACTAAACCGGATTAAACCAACTTCCTTGGCTCAAGCCGGGCGGATTTCTGGCGTAACACCTGCCGCGCTGTCTCTTTTACTTGTTCATCTGAAAAAGAGTCGGCTTCCAGTATGATAGATAATACGAAAATAAGATCATTGCTTGAAAAGGGTTTAGCCGAGTTTAAACTCGATTCCATCGGCGACCTCTTGCTTGATTTTTTGCTCCTGCTCAATAAATGGAATAAAACATATAACCTCACTGCAATACGTGATATTGAAACCATGGTCAGCAAGCACCTGTTCGACAGTCTGGCTATTTTACCCTGGATAAAGGGAAACCATATTATCGATGTGGGTACTGGCCCGGGTTTACCTGGCATCCCTTTGGCTATTGCCAAACCTGACTTACAATTTGTATTATTGGACAGTAATGGGAAAAAAATTCGCTTTCTCAATGAAGTAAAACGTCAACTCAATATAAAAAACATTGAACCAATACAAATTCGAGTAGAGAACTACCACCCAAACCAAGGTTTTGATACAGTAATAAGCAGAGCATTTAGCAGTCTCGAACAAATGATAAAATGGACTCAACATCTTGTCGCTCAGGATGGTTTGTGGTTAGCCATGAAAGGGCGGTTTCCGGATACTGAATTGGTTCCGATTCATCAAACATACCGAGTTGAGAGGTATGCTGTCCCGGGTATCGAGGGAGAGCGTTGCTGTGTGCTTATTAACAACACGAACAAGGAATAATTATGGCGAAAGTCATAGCCATTGCCAACCAAAAAGGTGGAGTAGGTAAAACAACCACAGCCATCAATTTATCTGCATCTCTTGCCGCATCCAAACAGCAAGTTTTGCTGATCGATTTAGATCCTCAGGGTAATGCGACGATGGGTAGTGGGGTAGATAAAAGACAGTTGGTTCACACAACCAATGATGTCTTGTTACGTGATTGCCTGGCTGAGCAGGCATGCCTTGCGACAACTTGCGGATATGATTTAATTCCCGGTAACGAAGATTTAACGGTTGCAGAAGTCAGCCTGATGGAGCGCAATCATCGGGAAACTTTCTTATTTAAAGCGTTACAACCCATCCAGTCCAATTATGATTTTATTTTAATTGACTGCCCTCCTGCTTTGAATACATTAACCATTAACGCCTTTGTTGCTGCTGACTCTGTTTTGATACCCATGCAGTGTGAATACTATGCTTTGGAAGGATTGGCTGCTTTGTTGTCAACCATTGAGCAAGTGAAATCGACGGTAAATTCGCGTTTGCACATCGAAGGCGTGCTTCGTACCATGTATGATGCACGTAACAGATTATGCGCCGAAGTTTCCAAGCAGTTATTAGAGCATTTCCCTGCAAAAGTGTATAGAACCGTTGTGCCACGCAATGTAAGACTGGCCGAAGCGCCAAGTCATGGAATGCCTGCCTTGCAATATGATAAATCCTCACCGGGAGCAGCAGCTTATATGGTTCTCGCTGCCGAAGTGATTAGTAAACAAACTGTAGCCAGTTAATTTGGGGTAAGTAATGACAGTAAAACGCAGTAGTTTAGGCCGTAATTTATCTGCTTTATTAAGTCAATCAAGCAGCTCTTTATTAGCAAATGAGCAACCCCAGACAGAACAGCAACTCAAACTCGCAGTGACTTGTTTGCAGCCAGGCAAGTATCAGCCCCGTGGAGGAATGGAAGAAGCCCCTCTCAATGAACTTGCGCAATCCATTAAAAAGCAAGGCGTATTACAGCCCTTACTGGTTCGTGAGTTAGATAATGGCAAGTATGAAATCATCGCAGGAGAAAGACGCTGGCGTGCAAGCCAACTGGCAGGTCTTACAGAAGTTCCTGTTATCCTTAAACAAGTAGATGATGAAACGGCCATGGCAATGGCGCTGGTTGAAAACTTGCAGCGTGAAGATTTAAATGCCATGGATCAGGCAAGAGCCATGTATAGACTCACTAATGAATTTGCTCTTACCCATCAGCAAGTTGCCGATCTCTTATGTAAATCCAGAACCGCAGTAAGCAATTTTCTTCGTTTGCTTTCTCTTTCAACGCCAGTAAAGAAGCTTTTGGAAAATGGGGACATAGACATGGGTCATGCCAGAGCATTACTTGCTTTGGATGAAGAGCAGCAAAGTCAAGTCGCTCAGTTGATCATTGCTAAAAATTTATCGGTCAGAGAAACGGAGCAACTGGTTGAGCGAGTAAAAAATGGAAAACCAGAATTAAAAACCCATCACAAAGACAATCCTATGTTTAAAGAACAGTTAAACTCTTTAGCAAAACATTTACAGACTAAAATCAAATTAAAACAAGGGAAAACCGGTAAAGGAACATTAGTTATTCATTATGAAAACGATCATAATTTGCAAAAAATTATTGAGCAATTATTAAGCTAAACTTTGCAATTTGCGATTCAGTATCTATCTAAACCCTATTCACCTCAACTGTCAAACAGGACAGTAAATTGCGCACGGCTGCAAGTGCTGTTTGTTCTTGCGGATTAAAATCCATAGCCACTGCAAAACCAATATCTGCCTCACTTTCAAAATTTTTTCCTTCATCAAATTTTTGTTTAATGCGTTCTGTTAAAAAGTTAAGTGCAATTTCATCGATATAAATATCACTTGGCCTTTTATTAGTTAGCATTTTGGACAAAGTCAAATGTAGGGCATACTGTAATAAATATATGGCATTTTCTGATAGTTGATTAAGAATATTGTCATGATATTTAACTGATCCCGCATAAAGGTAGGTAAATTGATAATCTAAGGGAGAAAATTCATCTTCCAAAATATCTGTTTGATGCGCTTTCGTATATTCACACCTGTATAAGATAAAATGTTCATTGTAATTATCTCTATCAAGTATTTTAAATGATCCTTGAAAAACAAAAGGAAACCTCCATGTAGCTACCAACACTAGCGTTTCTATATTTATAGAAGAATTTAAATTACTTGCTATTTTCATATTTAAATTTCAGTTGCTTCTCTTATTCCCAATATATATGCACTAGTTAGAATACCGAACTTAGTTAGATTAAAAGCGATCTAATTGTTTAATTTTATTCCTTATAGTCTAGAATTTAAAGTACAGGGCTATTTTATCATTTTGATTTATTAGCACACAATTCAGTAGAAATTAGGGGAAGCCGTGTTAATTCAGCCTATTCAACCAGTTGCTATAACAATAAAAATTGGTGTGAATAATTATGATTGTCAAATGATTAGCTTGTCTGAATCGGAATTGGAATTAAAAAGTAATGATTATTTTGAAAAAGAAAGTCAGGTTACTTTTATTGCAAAATATTTTCGAGGCCATGCCATCGTTCGTGAATTAGAGTTTTCAGATTACTGCTTTACTTATAAAATGGAAATTGTTCGTATTCAATTTCAACCGGGCTTGCTTATCAACACCCGGTTGTAATAAAGGATGAATTAGATTAGCTCTATAGCCAATAGACAAAGACAAATAGGAACAACCACACCACATCCACAAAGTGCCAATACCAGGCAACCCCTTCGAAAGCAAAATGCCGTTCAGGAGTAAAATGACCCTTCTTGCAACGAACCAGAATAACGATAAGCATGATTGTTCCGATTGTTACGTGCAAACCATGGAATCCTGTAAGCATAAAAAAAGTAGTACCATAAATACCTGCATCCAGCGTTAAATTCATTTCCGTATATGCTTCATGATACTCATAGCTTTGTAGCATCAAGAACAAAACGCCCAAAGCGATAGTTAATGACATACCTGTCAGTAATTGGGTCCGCTTTCTTAATTTTAAAGCCCAATGTGCCCAGGTGATGGTTACCCCGGAAGTTAATAAAATAATGGTGTTTATTGCAGCCAGACCCCATGCTCCCATGGCTTCATGAGCCCCGGCAAAAGTCTGATTATTTGGGTTACTCAGCAAAGGCCAAATTGCTTTGAACTCAGGCCATAAGGTGTAATGAGTAATAGGATGCATCTCACCACCCAAAATAGGAACTGACCAATATCTTGTAAAAAACAGGGCTCCGAAAAAAGCTCCGAAAAAGCATACTTCAGAAAATATGAACCAGCACATACCCCAGCGAAATGAACGATCAACTTGCAAATCATATAGGCCTTTGCTGTTTTCATAGATGACTTGTCCAAACCAGCCAAACATCATTGCAACCAAAATACATAAGCCCGCTATAAATACGTAAGGGCCATACCAGTCATGATGTAGCCAGCATGCTGCACCAACCAGTGTAGTGGTCAAACCTATTGAGCCAACCAAAGGCCAGTGACTGGGTTTGGGAATATAATATGTACCGTGTGCTCCCATTATGCTTTAATCTCCTGTAACAATAAGTCATTCAGCCAAAGCTGATACTCAAAGACCGTTGATATTTGGCTAGCGTGAATTGCATTGTCACGATTTCAAGAAACAACGTTCAGAAAATCGAGGCAAGCCAGCCGCAAAGGTAGACATATCAACGACGCCTAATTACTTGATCTGCCTGTCACATCAAATAATGTATAAGACAGAGTAACCGTATTCACATTTTTCGGTAAATCCGTATCTAAATGGAATAGTAAAGGCATATTCATTGCCTCATGGCCATTTAGCGTTTGTTGAGTAAAACAAAAACATTCCGTTTTTTTTAAATATTTTGCTGCAATTCCTGGTGTCACACTTGGGATTGCCTGAACTGTCATTGTATGGTCTGTTTTATTTTCCGCATAGAACGCCAGCTTTACAATTTCTCCTGGGTGCACTTTAATTTTTTTTGTCTTGGGATAGAAGGCCCAAGGCACACCACTGTTATTGGTTGCTACGAATTCAACCAAGACTTCTCTATCTGCTGCAATTTTTGCCTTGTCTTCATCATAAGCAACGGCCTCCATTTTGGTTTTGCCGTTGATGCCCAGATTCTTGCATAGGCTATTATAAATAGGGACCAGAGCAAAACCAAAAGCAAACATCCCTAATACTAATAATGTTAATATGGTGAGCAGTTTTTTCTGTTTTTTTTCTTCAATCATCAAACTCCACCTTTATTTAATCTCAGGTGGAGTGGTAAACGTATGGTAAGGTGGTGGAGATGGCAAAGTCCATTCCAATCCATGTGACCCTTCCCAAACCCTGCTCGTTGCTACATCCTTATTAGTGCCTCTTTTTCTTACTGTGGCTACCACATTGTACAGGAACAACAATTGCGACAAACCGAAAGCAAAAGCAGCCACTGTTACAATCATATTAAAATTGGCAAACTGCAAAGCATAGTCAGGGATTCGCCTTGGCATACCAGCTAGCCCCAGAAAATGCATGGGGAAAAAAGTCAAATTAACTGAAATGACAGAAAGCCAAAAATGCCATTTACCCAAACGCTCATTGTACATATGTCCAGTCCACTTGGGTAACCAATAATAAGTCGCAGCTACCAGAGCAAAGATAACGCCGGGCACAAGAACATAATGGAAGTGAGCCACAACAAAATAGCTGTCCTGATATTGAAAATCGGCCGGTACCAATGCCAACATTAAGCCTGTAAATCCACCTATAGTGAATAAAAATACAAACGCTATGGCAAACAGCATTGGCGTTTCAAAGGTCATAGCCCCTTTGAACATTGTACTCACCCAGTTGAACACCTTGATACCGGTAGGTACCGCAATCAGCATGGTGGTGTACATAAAGAATAATTCAGCCCCCAGGGGAATTCCCGTGGTGAACATATGGTGAGCCCAAACTATAAAGGATAATACAGCGATGCTCACTGTGGCATAAACCATAAAATGATAACCAAATAAGGGTTTACGGCTGAAAGTGGGAATTATTTCTGAAATAACCCCAAAAGCTGGCAAGACCAGAACATACACTTCAGGGTGACCAAAGAACCAAAACACGTGTTGAAACAGGATAGGATCTCCTCCACCTGCCGCATTAAAGAAAGAAGTGCCAAAGTGTCTATCGGCTAACATCATAGTAACTGCACCCGCCAGAACAGGCATGATGGCGATCAGAAGGAACGCCGTAATAAGCCAGGTCCAGACGAATAGGGGCATCTTCATCAGGGTCATACCCGGAGCCCTCAGGTTTAAAATCGTGGCTATGATATTAATTGATCCCATGATGGATGAGAGTCCCATCATATGAATGGAAAAAATCATGAAATCAGTACTGGGTGGCGCATAAGTTGTAGAGAGAGGCGCGTACATGGTCCAGCCAAAATTTGGACCGCCACCGGCATGAAACATGGTAGAAAACAACAGACAAAAAGCAAATGGTAAAATCCAGAAGCTCCAGTTGTTTAGTCTTGGCAAAGCCATATCGGGAGCACCTATCATCATGGGGATTTGCCAGTTTGCCATACCGGTAAACGCTGGCATGACGACACCAAACAGCATGACTAATCCATGCAATGTTGTCATTTGGTTAAAGAAATTAGGATCGACGAATCGATGGCCAGGTTGAAATAACTCAAGCCTGATAACCAAAGCCATTGCTCCTGCAACAAAGAAGCTTATCAGTGCTAACCATAAATACAGAGTACCTATGTCTTTGTGGTTGGTTGTAAATAGCCACCTTTTGATAAATCCCATAAAGCCTTTGCCTTGTTCGGGACCATGATCTTCATGAGAATCTTCTGAATGCGCTATTGCGTATTTCATTGCAAACCTCCAGCTTTAGCTTTATTAACCATGGTAGGTTTAATATCGGTACCATGTCGCAGTGCCGCAACATCTGCGGGTTGAATTAAATCATTAGTATTATTTCCCCAAGCATTACGCTCATACGTAACAATTGCTGCTATTTCCTCATCAGTCAGTTGATCTTTATAAGACTGCATTGCTGAGCCAGGAACACCATTGAGGAGTAATTCAATGTGTCGTGAAATTGGCTTTCCAACGGCAACAGAACTACCCTTGAGGGGAGGATACATCGGTGGCAAGCCAGTACCATTAGGCTGATGACAAGCTGAGCAAATCAGATCATATTTTTGCTTGCCAAGCGTCATTAACTGATCACGGGTCATTGTTTTTTGTTCACGCGGTTTATCCGACTTTTCAGCATAAATGTCTTCTACTTTGGTTTGCTCACTAACCCATCGATCGAATTCTTCTTCACTAACTGCTTTCACTACGATAGGCATAAAACCATGATTAATTCCGCAAAGCTCGGCACATTGACCTCTGTATACACCCGGCTTTTCAATTCTGGCCCATGCCTCATGCATAAATCCCGGGATAGCGTCTCGCTTGACGCCCAGCTCAGGCACCCACCATGAGTGGACTACATCGTTCGATGTCACTAAAAATCGAATTTTTTTGTTGACTGGTACGACTAAGGGATTATCTACTTCCAGCAAGTACCACTGATTTTTCTTTTGTTTGTTTTCAATTTGCTCATAGGGTGTTGATAAGCTACTGAAGTAACTAATACCCTGATCAAGATACTGGTACTGCCACTTCCACTGATAGCCGACCACCTTGACCGTCACATCAGACAGCTGCGTATCATCCATACGGATTAATACTCGGGTAGCTGGAACTGCAAGCCCGACAAGGATTAAAAACGGGATAATAGTCCAGATGATTTCCAATTTTGGATTATCATGAAAACTTGCTGGCTGATATCCTTTTGACTTTCTGTGATGGATTAATGAGTAGATCATCACGCCAAAAACAACCACTCCTATAACCGCACAAACAGCCATAGCGACCATATGGAGGTAATACATATCGTTGCTTAAAGGAGTCACCCCTTTGTACATGTTTAACTGCCACTCATCCGCAGCAGCCCACAGCGACTGCGCAGAAGTCAAGGCACTAAATAACGCAATTAATTTACAGATATTTAACCTGTTTAACATCCCAATCCCTCATCTCTTCAAGTAGCCGGGAAACCGACTAATGTTTAAGCTAGTTCATTTATTCAAATGTTGCTGGTAACCCTACCACAAAGAATAATTACCTTCGGTTTTAGATTGACTGACCATGTATTTGATCGCTTCAATTACTTCATCTGTCGAACAATGATTGCAACCACCATTTGGCAAATGATTTTTCCCTCTGATTGTGTTTTCGATCAAAACATCCATATTTTGTGCTATCAGCGGCTTCCAGGTCACTTTATCGCCTATTTTAGGAGCACCCAATTTGCCTTCATTATGGCAAACAGCACAGTTTTCATTATATACAGCCTTTCCACTGGCAGGGTATTTTTTAACACCGCCAGACGCCAAATCTTGCCACTGAGACCGGGTCAGGGACGCATTGAGCAAATAATCAACCGCTGAAATAATGTCATTGTCGGAACAAGTCACACAAGCGCCTTTAACCGGCATTTGGTTATAGCCATAAATGGCATGTCGATATAAACCAGTTAAACCGCTGTTTTTCAAGCGTGTATACCAGCTGGCTGAATCACCAATCACTGGAGCACCCATTTTATTGTCCTTATGACAAATCAGACAGGCCTTCAAATACACTTGTCTTCCACGTGCAACGCTAGGAGGCAAATCAGAAGGAGAAACACCAAGGTATTCTTCACTCTCTACTGTCTTGAGATAAGTTGCAATAGCCAACCTGTCTTCTTCAGTCAAGTGACTCAAGCTATTATGATTCACTTCAGCCATAGGACCAGCTACGGGCCCCGCTTTATTAATTAATTCGCCAGCCTTAAATACATCGGCTACCTCTTGATGGCTCGCTGATTCCAATCCATATTTGGTGATATTGGGAGCCCAATATCCATCGATAAAACTACCGGTTAGATAGTATCTGTTTTTCGCTGATCCAAATATATTCATTGGGGTATGGCACATACTGCAATGCCCTAAAGTATCGACTATATACCTTCCACGATTCCATTCAGGGGATTTATCAGGATCATATTCAATGGAATTTTCCTGAGGGAAGAAAAACAACAAGTTCCATCCCCATAAAGCAAAGCGAGCCCCGGGGACACCAAAAGGAAATGGCAATGATTTGTTCTTTAACTTAACGGGAGGAATGCTCATAAAATAAGCATACAGAGCACGAGCATCATCGTCAGTTATCTTGGAAAAATAGACATATGGAAATACTGGAAAATAATTTCTGCCTTTAGGATCACGACCATCTTTAAGAGCGCGAATAAAATCTTTTTCTGTCCAATTTCCTATACCCGTTTCTTTATCGGGGGTAATATTAGGGCTATAGAATAAGCCAAAAGGCGTATTAATAGGTAAACCACCAGCATAAGCGGGAGTACCCCCTTCAACGTCGGTATGGCAGGCAATGCAATCACCCATTTTTGCCAGATACTCACCACGTTTAATCAACTCTGCTTGCTCGCCAGTAGCTGGCTTGGTCGGGGGGTATTTGGGATAAAAAGGATTCATGATCTGCTCTACGGGAGAAAACAAATCTGTTTCTGTTTTTTCGGCCTGAACTTTTTCCGTCTGTACTTTTTCAGATTGTAACGTTTCATCTGGTACAGACTCAGCTTGTACAGATTGCCCTGCAATACCCAGTGCAACAACTAGCGCCGCAATAATAGATTTTTTTATAACCAAAGAGCCCACGCTCCCTCCTATTTGTTCTTATTTTTCACGACTCTCATGAGGAGACAGAATAATTGTCGCATTGTATACTCCTCGCTTATCAAGTTGCAACGTTATTCAACCGTTTAAATTCAGCCCTGTTTAAAAATTATAATTATGCCAACCCAGCTGTCACCTGCCTTATATCCCACAACCTTTTCTCGAAATTTCATCATTTCATGAAATGCCATAATCAGGCTCAAAGACATCATTCAGGTATGGTCATTGATACGATACTCTGGGCTAACTCAGCAAAAATAAGGAATTTTGATAACACAACTGATTTATTTTATCAGCCTTCTACTAACAGATTAAATTCATCACTGATATAATCCTCTGATTTTCAATATAGAGGTAATTAACGTGTCTTTCAAACCTGCCGTAGAATTAGTCAAATTGCAGCAAAATAACAGAGAAGTCGCGGTTATTGATGGCCAAAAAATACTGATTATCTGGCATGATAATCAAGTACATGCCATCCAGTCACAGTGCCCGCATTTAAAATTGCCACTGACCAAGGGAAAAATTACAGAATCCTGTTCTATCATTTGCCCTTTTCATAAAAGCGAATTTGATTTGAAAACCGGCGAAGCGAAATGCTGGTCCCCCTGGCCTCCTGTTGTTGGCAATCTTTTGGGTAAAGTGTCCTCCCGGAAGCATTTAAAAATATACCCAACCCAGATAGAAAATGGGCAAGTTTTGGTTGATGTAGGCTAGCCATTCCCATTGCTACCCCTCTATATCAATAGAGGAACAGCTCTGAATGAGGAAAATTTAAAGTGAAAATATTTAATGCAATGTTCTCCAAGGTAAACGGAGGCCTGGAACAAGTATTTTTAAACTATATTCCAGCTTTAAGTTCTCAAGGCAATCTGGTCATTCCAATTATTCATCCCAAAGCAGAAATAAGGAACAGTTGCCCCCAAGACCATTTAATCACCGTGCATAATTTCAATCAGCATGATTTTTTTGCAATTCATCGCCTGAAAAAATTAATTAAAATCCATCAACCGGATTGCATCATTACCCATAGTTACAGAGCAGCCTATTTGTTCAAAAAAACCAGGACCAAAGTCCCCAAGATAGCTGTGTGCCATGTCAAAGGCCACTATGACTTTGGTACTGATGCGATTATTGCACTCACAGAGCAAATGCGTCGGGATATTATCAATTCGGGGATAGAGGAGCGCCGGGTATTTACCATTCCCAATTTGATTCATATTCCAGACGGCCTGCAATATAGAGAACCTAAAAACAACCAGATCCCGATAATTGGTGTTTGTGCCCGATTTGCTGCAATCAAAGGAGTAGATGTCTTTATAAACGCTTTGGCGGAACTAAAAAAGAGAGGTGTTGCTTTTCAAGCAAAAATTGCTGGTGACGGCAAGGAGAAAGAACAATACATCGAATTAATTCGTCATCATGGTTTGGAGCATGAAATCACTTTACTTGGATGGATTGAGGATAAAGAGTCATTTTATAAAAGCATTGATATTTTCTGTTTGCCTTCTAGGGAAGAATCTTTTGGCCTGGTTGTACTGGAAAGCATGATGCATTCCTTGCCCATGGTTCTCACTCGCTTATCCGGCCCACTTGAAATTGCAGGTAACTCAGGCTGTGCTCTTTTTGTTCCCCCAGAAGACCCTGTCAGCATGGCGGATGGTTTAGAACGCCTCTTGCGAGACAAAGACCTGTCAAAACAACTTGCGCTCAAAGCATTTCAGAGAGTGCAACATTACTCCAGCACAAAAGTTGCTCCCATGTTGCATAAAGTCCTGGAGAAAGCATGTGAAATCAATCAACAATAAAACATCTTGCGCAAAATTATGATATAATCGCCTTTTTTTTACTGTCCTGATGCAATTATGTTGATTTATTTTAATGGATTACTCTTGGGATTATCATTGATAATGGCCTTAGGTCCGCAAAATGTTTTTCTTATCAGGCAAGGTGCGCGAAAAAATCATGCGGCTCTCTCTGCCGTCATTTGCTTTTTCTGCGATGTCATTTTGGTGTGCGGCAGTGTCGCTGGATTACATCAATTGCTTTTGGCTCATCCAAACTTGCAAATCTGGATGGTATGGCTAGGCTCTGCCTTTTTAATTTATTATGCAATAAAAAACTTAAAAAGCGCGTTGTCCAAAAACAAACAAACCGTTGTAGAAACACATCAGCCTCATACAAGAATGCAAATCATTTTATTTGCCCTGGGGTTTAGTCTGCTTAATCCTCACGCCATTATAGATACCCTGGTGATTGTGGGCAGCGGCAGCAGTCAATATCCTGACCATAAACTGGCTTTTTTAGCAGGGGTAATTTCTGCCAGCATGATTTGGTTCAGTTCATTAACGATGACTACTCGTTATTTTTCAAACCTATTAACCCAAAATAAAGTATGGCAAAAAATAGAGTTACTTAGTGGTATTTTAATGGCTTATATTGCGATGAAATTAATCACAAGCAGCTTATAGATTAAGCCATAGAGAGTTCATGTCAGGGTTTTAGGATAATAGAAAGGGCCAATCAGTGTGTCGCCAATTGACCCAGTGGAATGACACATAGCAAGTCCAACCTCGCAAAATAAATATCTCATACTCCACTGATTAATGTCAACATTTTTACCATATTTGCACATCAACATTGTTGTTACTTTTTTATTCAGTTAAAATGGATCATTTTATATCAATCGGGCCATTATGTTTTACGGCGATACAGTACAAGAAACTCGACAGCTATTTTTTATCAGCTGGAATAAGTACCAGAATAAAAAAGAACTTTCTCCCTTGGAAAAAGAAATTGCCCAAGTGATTCTTGATCATCCGGAATACCATAAAGTCATTGAACAAATTCCATCTTTTCCTGAACATACTTATTATCCTGAATTAGGCGAAACCAATCCCTTCCTTCATATGGGGCTTCATCTTGCCGTTCGCGAACAAGTAGCGACCGATAGGCCACAAGGCATCCGTACTGTTTACACCAAGTTAATAGAAAAATATCAGGATCCCATGGCTGTTGAACATTTAATCATGGATCAATTGGCAGAATGCTTATGGCTTTCCCAAAAAAACAATAGGCCGCCAGATGAAAACCACTATTTAATTACCTTGCAAAATTTGTAGCGTGTATCCTGGAAATACCCCTGTTTTCATCTGTACATGGATAAAAAAAAGTATACAATTTTTAACTGGGTATCTTAATGATTATCGGTTAATATGAACACTTTAATGATACTATCCGGCAAATATGACGAATCAGAAACAAACCACCCATTTTGGTTTTAAATCAGTAGACTGGAATGAGAAAGAAAAGAAAGTAGCAGAAGTATTTCATTCTGTTGCTAAAAATTATGATCGTATGAATGATCTGATGTCCTTGGGAATTCATCATCTATGGAAACGCTATACCATTGAATTAAGTCATGTTCGACCTGGGCAGAGCGTATTGGATTTGGCCGGGGGCAGCGGTGATTTAACCCGGTTATTATTGCAAAAAGTGGGCGACTCCGGACAAGTTATTCTTGCCGACATCAACGCAGCCATGCTCCATGTTGGCCGCGATCGCTTGCTTGATGAGGGATTATTTAAAAACATTCGTTATGTTCAGGGTAATGCGCAATGCCTCCCTTTTGCGGATAACAGTTTTCATTGCATCACTATGGGATTTGGACTTAGAAATGTTACTGATAAAGACGAAGCGCTGCAATCCATGTACAGAGTATGCAAACCGGGTGGGAAATTAATGGTGCTTGAATTTTCAACACCAGTTTTTCCTGGACTTAAGCCCGTTTATGATTGGTATTCATTTAACATTTTGCCAAAAATCGGAAAATTTGTTGCTAACGATGAAGCCAGCTATCAATACCTTGCAGAATCAATCAGAATGCATCCTGATCAGGAAACATTAAAAGCAATGATTGAACGGGTTGGATTTGAGGATTGTCATTATCATAATTTAAGTGGCGGTATAGTCGCTCTGCATATCGCCTACAAATATTGAGTTGATTATGTTAAAAGAATACTCGCTGAAAGCATTACAAACAGCCATCAATCAGGCGATGAAGCTTGATGAGCAAATGCCGCAAAAACTTCAAAAACTCGACGGCAAAACGCTTGAAATGGTCATTACCCCCTTAAATGTTAATTTTTACATTCGCTTTAAAGGGAGTGAAATGCAATTGCTCCATCGCATTGATGGGCGCCCTGATACAATCATTCACAGCAATCCGATAGGATTGATTCGCTTGAGCTTATTACCCACATCGAAAGCCCGCTCTTTATTTAATGACAAGATACGCATCTCAGGCGACATTGAATTGGGGCAAAGCGTAAAGAAACTATTTGACGAAATAGATATTGACTGGGAAGGGCACCTGGCTCACTTCACAGGTGATGTGGTGGCTCATCAAATTGGCTCTTTTGTACGTAAAGGACTGGAATTTAAAAATCAATTCAGCACCTCGATGCAACAAAACATCACCGAATTTCTTCAGGAAGAATTACGCATTTGTCCTTCAAGAAATGAACTGGAAGATTTTTTTGCCGAGGTTGATGAATTGGTGTTAAGTGTTGATCGCCTTCAAGCCCATATCAATAATTTAATGAGCGATGATGAAGGCAATTAAACGATTGGATAATTTTATTCAGGATCTGGATGGATTATCATTGCATATTGAGCGGCTGGAAGCTCGAAATCAACAACCGATGAGCTGTTATGAAATCAATTAAGCAACTTATTCGTCTTATACATATCAATTATATTTTAGCCAAAAATGGTCTAGATAATGTTGTTGTGTCTATCAAACTGTTTGCTCCTTTACGTTTTATAGTGTATTTAAACCCATGGAACTGGCTTCGCAAGGAGAAATTAACGCGCGGTGAAGCGCTGCGCAAATCGCTGGAGGAACTCGGCCCCATCTTCATTAAATTCGGACAAGCCCTTTCCACACGCCCCGATATACTTCCTGAAGACATCGCAAAAGAATTAAGTAAACTGCAAGACAAAGTTCCTCCATTCCCCAGCCATATCGCCATGAACATCATTGAACAGGCCTATAAACAGTCTGCCTATGATGTTTTTGCCCAATTTGATCCGATCGCCCTGGCTTCCGCTTCCATGGCACAAGTACATGCGGCAACCCTGAAGACAGGGGAAAATGTCGTTGTAAAAATACTAAGGCCCAATATGCGCCGGCTTATAGAACAAGATTTAAGTATCATGTACACCATCGCCGCATTGGCTGACCGCTATTGGCCTGAGGGAAAGCGCTTCAAACCCAAAGAGATAGTCAAGGAATTTGAACATACCTTACTGGATGAACTGGATTTAATGAGAGAAGCGGCAAATGCCGCTCAATTGCGAAGAAATTTCAATCAATCTCCGATGTTATATATACCTGAAATCTATTGGGATTATTGCCATCATAATATCCTGGTCATTGAACGCATTCATGGCATACCCGTGACCGATATAGCCAGTCTTAGAGATCACGGCATTGACATTAAAAAACTGGCCGAGCGTGGGGTAGAAATTTTCTTTACTCAAGTCTTCCGGGATTGTTTTTTTCATGCAGACATGCACCCGGGAAATATCTTTGTCTCCTACCAAAACCCCAAAGACCCTCAGTATATTTGTGTTGATTTTGGCATCATTGGGACTCTGACAGATAATGACAAGCGTTATCTGGCTGAAAACCTGGTCGCTTTTTTTAACCGTGACTACAAGCGCGTAGCGGAATTACATGTGGAGTCAGGATGGGTATCGCGTGACACCCCTGTTGCAGAATTTGAAAGCAGCATAAGAACCGTTTGCGAACCTATTTTTGAAAAGCCATTAAAAGATATTTCCTTTGGACAAGTGGTTTTCCGTTTATTCCAGGTTGCCAGAAGGTTTCATATGGAAGTGCAGCCCCAACTGATTTTGCTGCAAAAAACCCTGTTGGCGATAGAAGGTTTGGGCAGACAACTCTATCCTGAATTGGATTTATGGGCTACAGCAAAACCATTCCTTGAAAAATGGGTGCGGGAACAAATGGGGCCTAAAGCATTCATTAAACGCTTAAAGCAAAATCTGCCCTTTTTTACCGAGCAACTCCCCCATATGCCCAAACTGATTTTTGATATATTGGAGATGAAAAAGGATCAGTTGTTAACAGTCCATGAACTCACACGCTTGCAATCTGAAAATAACAATCAGACCATCCAATGGAAGAGTATGGGACTGGGTGTATTTTTCTCATTTTTATCATTAGGCGTCATTAGCTATTTTGATTTGCTGGATTATAATCATCTCACAACCATCACGATAGCTGGTTCTGTTTTAGCTGGAATTTTTGTACTCATCAACCGCAAGATAAGGAACTAACATGGGATTAAGTGGAATAAGTCCGTTATCACTTTTATTAATTCTAGCCATTATTATAGCCTTGTTTGGCACTTCCAAATTAAAAACAATAGGCTCTGACCTTGGTGAAGCGATTAAGAATTTCCGCAAAGCCATGAATAGTGAGGAAACAAATGACACTCAAAAAGACGATCATAAACCATCATGAGTCTTGGTGAGTTATTACTTGTTTTCATTGTCGCTATCATTGTGTTTGGGCCATCAAAGCTTCCCATGCTGGCAACCCACCTTGGCATGCTCGTACGAAAACTCAATCAATTAAAAGAACATACTTCTTCATTTTGGCAGCAACAACTCAATGAAATTCAGCTGTATGAAAACCAACGCAAAGCGGAAAAGGCTGATCAGCAATATCAGCAGACAGATTCAGAAAACCAAAATTCTGACCACAAAAAAAACACACGCCCGAGCTAAACTGGAAACAGCACATGGCGTTTAACTCGGACAAGACCTGTGTTATTCACTCTGTTGATTTGGTGACGTTGTAGAGTCGGTTTGATTAGGTTGTACTTCAACCGATTGAATATTAGCAAGATTCTGTTGCAATTTATCAAGATCGGCTTGAGCAGCATAAACCTGAATTTGCGAATCATCTTGAAAAGTGATAACTCCTTTCACCAAATTATGCTCTGTCATCCATTGCGTATCATCAGCGAATAGTGGTGTTGAAAACGCTAAAACGATTGCCAAAACGGATGAATTGACTAATATTTTCATAACGCACTCCTTGCATAAATCGATATCCCTTATGCAGTTGAAAAATATTGTACATTATAATTATAGGCTATTTTTGTTGTTAAATGATTTTCATGGAGTTACGACGACATGGACAAGAAACAAATTGAATAATGTAAAAACATTTCATATAATAAAAATACAAACAAATGGGGTTCTTTGTATGGCCTTTAGTAAATCAGAAACAACCGTTGATAAGTTTTCTCTAGACGAATTCCCTGCATTTTCCGCACATGATTTGGAAATGGCCTTTAGTTTAAAGAAAAAATATCGGGAATCAAAAGAATCAGGTTATCCATTTACCGGTTTTGTCTGTGATTATGAACGCCGTGATAAGCTTTATGATTTTATTTATAGCAGTTGTCATTCACCAAAATTATTTGAAAACAATTTCAAGGTACAAATTGCCTATCTGGATAGAGAGAAATCCGGTGTGCGCCACTGGTCATTAATTGAACTGCAATATTCCATTGAAAAGGGCAATAATACTTTAAAAATTTTGGTGCTTGACAGTTTGGGAGCACAATTATCCTATAACACTGCTCAAATATTAGCGAATGAAGTTGGATTCCAGGATTTGCTTGATGAAAACGAAGATCTTTCAATAAAAATCTACATCCCGGATGTTAAATTACAGCACTCGCGCGCAGGGTGCGCCACCTTTACTATGGATTGCGCCAGCATGTTGTCTACCCAGGATAAATATGAAAATATTTATGATTTTATGGACAAACAAGCCGAGGTAAGTGACAAGGTAAAAATTGCAAAACTCGATACTGATTTTCCGGTGCATTGTGCCAGCTTACCCCCTCGGATATTACGAGGTGCACAAAGCCGAGCCATCATCACAGATGATAAAATTCTGAACTCTACCCCATATATTAATTCTAAAGAGGAAACCTTCAAGCACTCTCTCCTAAAGCACTGTAGTTTTTTTGAAGACCAACCTCAAACACCAGAGAACATAAAGCGCAATGAAAGAATCATGAAGAAAGCGATCAAATGGAGAAACACCATAGACTTGAAAATGAAGACAAGCAGTGCAGAAGAATTTGAAAGCACGTGCGCAATAGATGATCTTGAAGAATATGCCAATAGTTGTCTGTCTTCTAAATCAGTGCGACTATGATGAGATTAAATCTTCCGGAACAACTAGCCAAAACGATCGACTGACTTATGGCAATAAGGAATTTTGTGGTGTTTAAAATAGTAATCTTGATGATAGTCTTCAGCAGGCCAAAAGGGTTGTGCTTGCAATAATTGGGTTACAACCTGATACCCCCTTTTCTTTAATAACTGAATCAATAACTCCGCTTCCTGGCGTTGTTCCTGATTAAAATAAAACACGGCACTTAAATATTGGTGGCCCAAGTCGGGACCTTGTCCATTGGTCTGAGTTGGGTCGTGAATTTCAAAAAATCGTTTTACAATGTCATGATAATTAGTTTTAGCAGCATCATAGACGACGCGCACAGCCTCATAATGCCCTGAAGTACCACTGCATACTTGCTCATAACTTGGCTCTGAAACATGGCCACCTGTATAGCCCGACTCGACTTTTAATACTCCGGGAGTTCGTTTTAAATAATATTCCACTCCCCAAAAACACCCCCCTGCAAGGATGGCTTCTTCTGTGTCCAGTACTTCATTATCCGCGACAAAATCCAATGAAGCGGAATTAACGCAATGACGTAAATTCTTATACGTCATGTATTCCCCTGTGAAAACATGCCCCAAGTGAGCATCACAACGAGCGCATAATATCTCGGTTCGCTGACCATCCGCATCCGGTTTCCTTGCCACAGCGTTAGCTATTTCATCGTCAAAACTGGGCCAGCCACAGCCTGAGCTAAATTGACTGACACCACGAAACAACGCCAGACCACAGCGCCTGCATAAATACGTGCCATGAGTCGCTACTTGATTATAAGAGCCAGTATGAGGATATTCAGTGGCTTTGTCGCACACTATTCTTTTAATGGCTGGGGTTAAGCTTGCGGTTTTATCGAGGTAGTCACTCATTTCATGCTCCTTTGAAAACTCGACTCATGAGAAAATCTCCTGAACACCCTCTATGCCATCAGTCTCAGAAGCCGTCAGTGAACGATTTAAAGTGAAAAATCCTGCTAACAGGGGCTCACCTTTTGTTCAAAAATTATAGCAGGATTAGCTGTTTTTGTATTGCCATTATTCCTGATGCCAGTCTATCCAAATCTTTTTCAGGTAAAAAATTGTGCCAGTCAAGACTGTTTTTTAATTTTTTTTTTGTTATCATAATGAGCGTCCCATACCTTCACTAGCATCTCGCTTTCTGTGGATAACTTGTCTTTATTTTTAATCTCATTAGCATTTGACACCATGCCCTTTTTATATAACCCCTTGCCCTGTATAGATTTATTAAATATTAATACGTGAGTTGTATTAATTACTTATCCCCATTTTCTGTGGATAACTCTGTGAATACACTCTGGTTATAGACTAAAATCCAGCACTTAAAAGGATGCTTGCTCTTTTTGCAAAGTGTCATAAAAAACAATGCTGAAAATGCTATCTTGCGACAGTCCTTCCCATTCTCAAAGTGTATACTTTCAGATCATTCTATTTCGATCGATTTGTGTATTGAGATGATTTGCCCTGGTTTTATGCGCTATAGTATAAACAAGGTCTTACAACAGAGAGTGCCATGGCAGACATCATTAATCTTAATAAAAAAAGAAAGGCTAAAGTTCGCTTGGAAAAAGAAAAAAAAGCATCTGAAAATCGCATAAAATTTGGAAGGACAAAAAAAGAAAAGCAACAAGAAAAACAAGACAATGAACGCAGTGAACGTCATCTGGATGGTCACAAGCTGGATAAAAAAGAGGAAAATTAAAGACAGGAACTCTTTTAATAGAGACAGGACTTACGAAAAACTCCAAGGTCAAGGCAAAAATGTTTTTAATGAGGGAGTTTAGATAAACTAAATGACCGAATTAAAAACATTTTTTAACATAGAGATTGGGGTTTTTCGTAAGTCCTGAGAGATTTTGATTTTTAAGCTCCAACAGGAAAGCACCCTCTCCTCAAGAAGGTGCTTGGTTCCAATCCATTAATAAGTTAATGAAGAACAGCAGGTATCCCCTTTTTCCTGTACTTTGCCTTGAGGAAGATCCATAGCCGGATTCCTCTTAAAAAAACCAAAAGGATGCAGCTTGGCAGAAATGATCGAAGTAGGCATGACCGGAAAGTCTTCGGGTCTTGGAAAATGCGTAGACCCCAGCGTTACCCACAAAACCAAATTTTCATTGTCAATTTTACGGTTCTGTTTGATGTACGCAGGCAAACCACAACCCCCGGAACTCTGATTGGGGTAATCTCCTGCCGCGTATTTTTCTTGAGGATCATATTGTGTTACCCACACCTGCTTGCTGGCAAATCCCCCGCGTTTATAAATATAACTCTCTTCATCTGCCAGCAGTAAGGGGGTTTCTGGCAATTCCAGTTTATAAGCGGGTGCTGTGCCAATGCCATTGACGCTATTGGGATTGAATATCTTCCAGGTTCTCTGGGTTTGCGCACAAGCCGAGCGGGCTGCCTCACCTTCATGTTCAAATGTTTTCTGGCTGCTGCCAAACGCATTTCCATAGGGATTTTTTCCACCCATGGCGATAGGATAAAACTCGTGCTCACTGAATGAGTTCTTTTCACCATCAACCATCATATGAAGGCGGGCATTGAAAAAATGCTGATGCGTAGGTGCTGCCAGCTCCGGTGTCAATTTCCCTCCCCATTCATACTGAGCCTCAGGAAATATTGCCGCTGTTTGTACAATACCAGTCAGTTTTATTTCCAGTTTGAGGCTGCCATCCTGTCCAAATCGCCAGTAAAAGCCATAGTCGTAGTTACCTATCGTAGTAAAAAAGCTGACGACCAGCTCACGAGCACGGCGAACCTCAAAGGTGCTGTTGCGTGTTTCATAATGCTTCCACAGGGTGCCCGCGTCTTCCTCGTGCATGCAAATCGCGTTTTTAATCAATCTGGAATTGCCGAAGTCATCCGCCGCAGGAACGTCAAAATAATAAATGTTGCCTAAACAATCACATCCGAGCTTTAGTTCATTTGCCAATTTGCCAAGACCATATTCACCCGCATCAAAAGCGCTTTTCCAGTAATGACTCACGGAAGGGTCCGCATAGGGGACTATCATATCCGTCACACTGGCCCGGTAAATAATTGGCCTTTCTTTCCCTTCATCCAGGTATTTGATCTGGTGCAAAACCAATCCCTCACGCGGCGTAAACCCAACATGGAATGACCAATTTTGCCAATTGACTTCCCAGCCGTTTACTTTAAAACTTGGCCCTTCTGCTTGAATAATATCCAGTGGTTTTAAGTCTTTGCGTTTTTCAGGATAAGAATCCGAATCGTAATTGATTTTTTCTTTAGGAATTGGGACGTTGCGGCCGTCATCAATGACACGCAATACCTTCTCATTGCCAAGGTCTACTATCGCGACAACCCCTTCAATGGGACGGGCATAACCATTATCCTTTAAATTATCACGGTAAAAACTTATCCCTTTGACAATCCGTTGTTCTCTCTCCTCCTCTTCATCAAAATAGCCGGCAGAAAATGCGTCTACTTGAATGTTGTCAATTTGTTCATCATCAAGCCCACGCTTTTCCATCGCGGCTCTCCAGGTCGGATCGGCTTTAACGATTTGCTCACATTTTTGAAAATCCTCAATTAAAATAGGCGGCTTACCATAAGGCGGGGCTTCGAAGACAATCTGTTTCCATTCCACGACTTTTTTACTGTTGAGGTTTACGACTGCTTCAAAGGTTTCATTCGTTTTTTTATTAAAAACAGAGAGAAAAGCACAACGGTCGAAATCGGTATCACTTGAATGCAAAACTTCTTGTTGAGGCGGTTCGTAAGTCATCACCCAGGCAAACCGATAACTGTCGGAGAGCTCTTTTTCTCGTTTTAAAATATCACAACTTTCCTGAATTTCTTCAAGAGTTAAGGGATCTAACACATGCATATTGACATCCTTTACATATTAAAAAAACTGATATTGCTCTTTACGTTAATTAAAGAGACAGTGCGTTGAAATAATTGGATAGAAATAAAAAATAGCGGGATATTGCTAAGAATAGTCGGATAGGCGGTGTGCAGTATGGTATTTTTTAATCAGTGAATACAACATAAGCTTGTCAAATTAAAAGTCTAGCCTTTTAAAAGTGGTATATTATTTAATCTCCTGGCGCATCACATTAGGCGATGCAGCCATTACGGGTGCACTTTATATCATTCTAATCAATTTGAATCAAATAATTGTCCATGCATTTGCCGTATTGGGTCAGTAGCAATATCGATAAAATCATCAGCCATTTTTTTAATTAATTTTTAACCAGGAGCTTTTGCAAAAAATTGACTTAGTCAAGACTGTTTTTTTATTTTTTTTTTTGTTACGATGTAAAGCGATTAACATATTAAGTGCATCTCCTTTCCTGTGAATAACTATTCCTACCCTCCAATGTCATGACCAGCTCAGATCATACTCTTTTTACAAAACCCCTTGTCCTGCAAGGACTTATCAAGTATTGATACATCAATTGCATTGATCACTTATCCCCATTTTCTGTGGATAACTCTGTGAATACACTCTGGTTATACACTAAAATCCAGCACTTCAAAGGATGCTTGTTCTTTTTGCAAAGCGTTCTAAACAATAATCAGGGGATTTGGGGGGTACGATAGATACTACTTAAATATTGTGTAATATAGGTTGCTGAATACTATAAATAGTATTTAGTCTAATTATTTGAGTGGTTAAGCTTAGTTAAAAAATTACTTTCGTGAATTCAATTTATCAATGCAGCAAGCTTTCTCCAAATCTAGCATAAGGGTTTATCATTTATAAAATGTTTGAATAAATCGAAAACTCTTGCTGGCTGGTCAATTGGTGCTAGATGGCCTGCACCACGAATTTTAACCTGCGTTAATCCAACCGCTCCTTTCGCATATCCACTCACTTCATTGTTAGTGCGCCATATGCAAGTTGGTGCTTTTGCAAATGCATTTTTGCCATGCCAATCGAGCGAAGCGAGCAGCAGTTCAGTACTTAGAAAATTTGAATCTTTTCCATCTTCTAGCCCATTATATATTAATATACGAATGCCAGCCGCTAACAATTGTGGATACAAGTCAGCCACGGAATCTTGTTCACCTATTTCTAGTTTTTTGGCCGCCGCCGTACTAAATGTTTTGAATTCCGATACAGTCACAGGAATATGCAACGCTTCTCTAACTACTTTTTGATTTAAATAGTTGACCATGTTGGTATCTTCTGGCTCAACCCCCGTTGCAATATTAGCTAAATTAAGTCCTCCGCTCTCCTGTTTTATAAATTCTTGTATTTGTTCACAAGTCTTGTTTGCCTTTGATGTGGAGGGTGATTGTTTATCAATTTCTTTAACACAGTTTTCGTATAAGACTCGCACTCTTTTTCTTGCTTTGTTGTCAATCAGCCCGTGATAATAGGCATAATCAATATTCGCTTTTTGCTGTAGCCGGGGGTTAATCCAAGGATCGCCTAATAATAGCCCTTTTAGATTCATATTTTTATCTTTGAGAAGACGAATAGCTAACTGCGGTAAGTATTTTCCTGCGTAAGATTCACCAGCTAAGAATAGAGGTTTCCCATAGAGCTCTGGGTGTTTTTTAAAAATGAGCTGTAATGCACCTTGTAACTGATCAATAGCTTCCCCTTCACTGCCATAAGATTTTGAGGAACCATAGGAGTAACCGACTCCTGCCGGTTGGTCAATTACCAAATAGTTAGCTGCTTTTGTCCATGAATCTTTGCGGGCAGTTAATTTCCCATTTTTATCCACCTGATAAGGACCGTTTTCCATAAAAAACCCATATAAACTTGCTGCCCCTGGGCCACCGTTCAACCATAAAACAATGGGAGCATCCATAGATGGATTATTTGATTCTACAAACCAATAAAATAATCCCGCTTTTGGATTAACAGGAAAATATCCAGCATATTGATTGTTCTTAATGGGACCCCAACCTGGCAAATAGGTTACCTGATCAGGAGTTGCAGCCATTGCGGATGAAATAAAAAGTAACGTTATTAATACACTACGAAAAATACTCATGGGGATCCATTATTGATAAAATTGAATATTTTACACGCACTGAAACAAACCATCCATCATCAAAGGATTGTGGGTAAGACGGTTCATTACATTAGAACCCAAATCATCACGAAGTGGGACCAAGACAATTGTTTCGACAGTGTTGAAACAATTTCGCGATTTGGGAAAATCCGTGAGAACTTCAACATTCGAGATAAGTTGATCTTCCCATAGCCACGCCCAAACTGGCAATGAAAGATATCTGTACTCTAAATTCTCAAGTATTCCTTTAGAAAGTTTGTGTCAATAGGGATCCGATCCAAGGCCCTCCCCCCATCGCAGGTGATCTCTATCTAATGTCAACACAGCACAATGAAAACTCCTGTCTCGAGAGTTATAGTTTTTCCATATGAAGATAGCTCCTTTTAAATTTAAAAAGGGCCTAATCTTTATTGACAAAATAGGATTTGGCCAAGTAAATTGCCATGTTAAGATTTCTCCGAAAATTTATTACAAGGAAATATAGATGTCGTATTCAAAAATCGATGTACTTGAACGCAAATGGAGTTCATTAGAGGCAATAGTAAAATCATATACAGATCCTGTTGAATATCACTTATCCGAAATCAAAAAATTAATGACGGCAGAGTTTGTTGTTGATTTCAGTAGCCATGCTATTTATCTCCATACAGAATATGTGCATCGTTTCACCCAACAATTAATCAATTTGCGAAATACCTCACCAAATGATGAAAAATTACTTTACATTCATCAATTATGGACAGATCTGTTAAATTGCAGAAATCAAAATCCTCTTAAAATTAAACACCACAAAAAGTTAGATGGCGAATGTACCTTTAATTTTTCGTTAAAAATGATGGAAGGTAAGCCCTATGGCTTCAAAGAAGTTCAGATTTTAGATCCCAATAATACTGCTGAACTTAATAAAGCAATGGGGGAAATTAAACGTATCGATTCTTTAGCCCATGGAGCAAATTTTGGCGATTTGCCTTTTATAGGGGATATCGTCCTATCTTCAATGTTACATTATAAAGAGACTATTTGTTTTATTGCCAAGGATAAAAACGACGAAGTTATTGGGTATTGTTGGGGAATGATGTTACGAGATATTCCTGCTGGTGAAAAGAATAAAGTCAATGTATTTTGGGTAATGAATTTAGCCAAACATCCAGATTTTTATGATCCTAATATTAAAGTCGGGGAGGCATTGCGACAACATTTAGCAAATACCTTATCTAAAAATCCTGATTGTCATTTTCTGGGTTATGAACATGTTTTAAATCATAACTTTCATTTAGCAATAGTCGATGGAGGAGTACCGAAGAAGGAAGAAACGATAAGTATTGGTCAGAATCAATACCAAGCTAAATCCCTGGTTAAATATGAACCTTTAAAAATGCAATACGATCGCAAACATATCATTAAAACCAATAACCATCAGTATCCCTACCCCAAAGTGGACGTCATCAAATCTAATTTCTTCACTGCTCTTTGGTATGCAGCCCCAACTGCCTTTGATTTTATTTTGGGTGGTATATTAATTTACGGTCGAGCTTATTATCAACAATGGACACATTCCATGTTAGGGCAACCGGTAACACATAGAATTGAGAAACCTATTTCGCAAGAGCAACAAATTTGTGACTTGAACATTTTAAAAAGAATTATATTAAGTGACGTATGGGGACAGCAAGGGACCACATTATTTTTTGATGCATGCATCCCTAACACGATTCAAAAGCTGCAACAATTAGTCAAAGAAGATCAAATTGAATTTCCTAGTTTGCAACAATGTGTCGCAAAAAGTGGTTGGGCTTTATGCAGAAGCAAATTGACCGCTTACTTTTATTTTGCCATTACACAAAGTCAATATCCTAGTGCAGCGATCAACTTATTGATACAAAACGACATGACACCTAAAAAATGGATTGAATTAATCAGTGAGGAGCGTCAAATATCTGCTCAGCAAAGCAGTGAAAGAGCTTCCATCTAAGAGAGGACTATATACTCCATTTTGTTTAAGAAAATTAAAGCTTACCCTGGTTCAAGGTAACAATGACTTATTGAGAAACATTTTGAGGGATAAATATTTGCCATAAGTTATTTTGCGTCAGTGTTCAATAAATTATTTGACGGCATTAAGTTATCAACTAATTAAACCCCAAATGTCTGCCTTAATTCTGATTCTCCCATCCAGTAACAAAGTAATGGTGCGGGTATCTGCATAATATTTGTCTTAATTTCTGGTAGGGCTTTCATAATACCGAAGTCATCTAACGATTTAGTTACTACATAACCATGAGCAATACTTTTTTTCTTACATAGTTCTAACAATCCTTTCAATGCTTTGGCATTCGTATGTTGTGAACGATATTTGACTTCAAAAGGAATTATTTGATCACCAATCTGTGCTACAACATCCACTTCATGGTCTTTGGTGCCGCGCCAATAACTAAACCGTACATTTTGCGAGTAATATCGAGCAAATAGATGTTTAAACACAGCTGTTTCTGTGGCAATACCTAAGGATTCAGGATCATCCAGAATACTTTTATCTTTCAGTAATACAGCTGGAGCTATAGCTGCGTCTGCTAAATAAATTTTATATTTTGCTCTCAAAATATCTTTACCGTAACCAAAGGGAGGTAAGCGATAAATGAGATTTGTAGCCTCCAACAAAAAAATATAATTTTGTATTGTGGGTCTCTTTACTTCAAGATTACTGCAAAGATCAGTCATATCTAGCAATCCCCCATCATGCATGCATAGATAAAGGAAGGTTTGCTCTAACTCTAAAATACGACGAACACCAAACAGTGCTGTCATATCTCTTTTTAGTACTTTATCAATTATATCTTCTCTTAAAAGGCGCTGTGCCTGGGTAATATTTTCAACTTGAGCTGTTTGTGGAAATCCACCTCGTAATAAATACTCATGAAAATGTCCTACATAATGAACCGCTAATTCTTTAACCTTATAAAATTCTTGTTGTGGCCACTCGAATAATTCTCGCAAGGTCTTAACAGTTGGTAACTGGGGCAAATCAATCTTCTTTATTTGTAAATATTCATAAAATGAGAGTGTTGTTAGACGAATAGTATGCCAACGCCCTACCCCTGACTCTTGATCTGCTTCTATAATTGGTGTTGCAGATCCCGTAAAAAAAATTCTTCTACTCTTTGAAAAATCGACTTGGTGTTTAATCCATGTTCCCCAACTCCGCATGAATTGAGCTTCATCAATAAAAATATATTCTAAATCACCTGTTTTAGGTTCTCGTTCCCTCCATGCCTCTAATACAGCATCAATATCAGACATTTTTATTAATGGATGATCAAAAGTTACATACAAAATATTTCCTGGCTTTACCCCTTCTTTCAAAAGCTTATCAATAGCTTGTAACAAAAGGGTTGTTTTACCTATCTGTCGAGCTCCAGACAAAAATATTGCTCTGGGGACAGGTGGTTTAATTAACCATAATTCCAACTCTTGGTAAGCTGCTCTATGCCAAGTAGGTAAATCCTGAATGGATTCACCTCTCCACCAGGGATTAAATTGGGATACTACTGCAATTAATTCATGAGTAGAAATTTTCATAAAAAAACACTAAAAAGATTGTTTAGTTAAAGTATACTATAACTAATTAGGAATAATAGTGTGTTTTTTAGAAATTTAAGCAAGGTCGGGCCAATGCCAGACCTTGCTTGCCCGTAATTGAGTCAATACGGAGACTATTATTAAACCGTCACCGCGTTATAGCCTTATTGTCCAATACGATTCATCGTCCTGCCCCCTGAAATATTTTCATGGAAACAGGGGGCGTTATGAATTTACTCCCTGTTCCTTGTTGGCCTTCCATAAGCTTCGTTTTCCTGTAAGGATTCGTTCGGTACCCGGTTGCTTCGTTTGTATGACATGAAACCATCATAGTGTCCTCTGCAAAGATTAACTTCACAGGATTGTTATGCGAAATAAAGATGAAAAAGCGAAAGAGGTTGCCACTGATTCGAGATGTGCCGAAGCCAATCGGCTTACCCAGCTGATTACAGGGGCAATCCTTGCCGACAATTGTTTTTTCCCAAGTGGCGTCTATTCAATAAAACCTATGGTATCAAGCCCACAACCGCCTCAGGAAAAAACTACACCTAGCATGTAAACAAAGCCTGAATGCGACCATACTGCTTGCCAAAAGCACAGGATAAAGCAAATGGCTTTTTTAAGAGTCGCTCAATAAAAAAGGTTCTTTTATTCATTTCATCAAAAGAACTTTTCATCATTTATTATCTAGCCATCAGAATACTATTTACTGACCCTGGCAAATTTTATCGGTCATATAAGCTTGCTAAGCTCGTTTTCTATATTTTGAGTTAAAAGCTCCTTTAGAGAAACTTTGAATTGTGCCGACACTGTCTGCACTTTTTATAGAAAGTTAAAACATCAATTATCAACCAGCTAATGCTGCTAATACATGTTCAGGATCTTTATTTATTGCGCGAAGAAGAGCTTTTGCAGGACCTGTTGGCTCTCTTCTCCCCTGCTCCCAATTTCTTAATGTTCCAATACTTACATCAATTAAATGACAAAATTTTTCTTGGGTTAGGCCTGTTTTTTTTCTAATTTCTTTTACATGAACAGCATCCACTACGAACTCACGTGAAGGAACACGCTCACCATCAATAATTTCGTTCATCTGAGTCATACTTTCGTATAATCGTTCAAATAATTTTTTATCCATGATTACCACCGTTCATTTAATTGCCGTAACATTTTCTTTTGATCTGTAGTCAGATCATCTTGAATACCTTTTTTATAAATAAGTAAGAGTCTTATTTGTGAAGCAGGAGTTACATAATAATAAATAATTCTAACACCGCCTCGCTTCCCATTTGCCTTGAAATGACCATCGAACTTTTCGCAGTTTGCCAGTTTGCCAGTTTGCCAGTTTGCTGAATTACGTCTCCAGCTAAAGGATTATCAGCAAGATACTCTTGAAACTCAGCATACTCCTCATCAGATAATAATTCCTTCACGTCTTCTGTAAAAATTGGAGTTTCAATAAAAATCATTGCTATTCTTATTTTTCTTTGATGAATAAAGTATATATCCTAAATAAAAGTAAGTCAATGACGTATTTGGCATGTATATAAAACGATCGTTTTAAGAACCTGGTTGTAGATCATATCGGTAAGTTATATTTGATGAAGTTAGGTGAATTAGGTAAATAAATGTTGTTTTATCCGGCATAACTCTCGTAATTAAGCCTGCCTCGATTACTCAGCACTTTTGTTTTCATTAATTATCTTTTTGAGAGTGGCCTGTTTATTTGGCCATTGTTCAATCAAAGACTTATTCAATTGTGGACAATTTTGGGCAAGCCAGGGGCCAAATTGTATCAGGATCAAAGGAATTCTCGGTTTGATGCATTCTTCCAACTCTTTGCGAGCTGCTTTTTTGCATAGATTCTTGTTTGCGATGCAGTTTTTTATAATATCGTCGCTTAATTGCTGCCAGTTTTCTGGAGGGGTTACTCCTAAAAATGTTTCTGTCATAATTTTGGGCAGGATATTGTGACTGATAGAGGCAAATTTCTTTGGATTGATGTTTTCCTCGCAAAATTCATGCTGTAAGAGTTTATTGATTTGTTTTCCAATGCGTTCTGCTTGCTCTATGTTAAAACAGGGGAGCAAATTAGCAGAGTCCAATTGCGACAATGGTTTCGCCATGAGTAAATTACTGCTTAAAAACAGTCCTAAATAAATTAATATCTTTATCATTTTTTTATCCTTGGCGTTTCCTAACCATGTCAATATAACAGAGTCTTGCGAGTCTGTAGAAAACCAGCCGATGAAGAGTGGCTATGTGTTGAATTATCATTTCCCAACTCTAGGCAGGATATTTAAACCAGACCGGCAGCACTTTACACAAATACACCATGAACTTCCATAATCCCACCTGATGCTCAATAGTCCCAAACGGATCGACACTGAGTTCAGGATAGGCTATGCCCAAGCCGAATAAGCCTGGTCCTATAATGCCCACATGAGGATTAGGAGTAACGTGTTCATAATTATCAATGGTCATATTTTTACGTCTTTCAAAACCAACGGCATAAATCACTTTATCGCATTCTGGAAGATGGCGTGCAATATTTAATTCGCTTGGGTAGTAACGGACAAGATTGGCAGGCAAGACACCGTCGATGTGTTTCCTGGCCCAAGCAGCCGTATCACCTTTCAAGCCTGTGTTGTCGAATAAAATCCAATTGCCCATGTTGATGGCATAACGGCAAGGGGAGCGATAAAAATTAATCACTTTCTTTACGCCTAATTCGATAAGAGAGCGTAAAATCATAATGGCCGAGTGGGATGAGCCAAAAACTCCGTAAGTCTCATTCGTATCAACAACATGGGCAAGACGCTGTTTATCGATTGCAATTTCAAACGGTACCACATTAACACCAGGGTAGTTGAGGCTGGAGGGGACAGCCCCTGTTGCTAAAATAACATTTTTCGCTCGGTATTGTTGTGTATCAGAGCATAAAGTCCAGCAACCTCCAGAAAGAGACAAGCTGTGAATGACAGTCTCTTCTGCAATAACCTGATTCACCAGAACGCTGGTAACCCATTGCAAGGGCTCCGCAACGTCACTCAACAGGCAGGTATTATCAGGATCCAGGTTGTTTAAACGAAATGTGGAGGGTGCTTTTTTATAGGAAAATGAGTTTGCAGCATGCAGAAAACTTGAGAAGAGCTTGACCGTAGTATTACTGGAAACGTGCCGCCAGAGCTGCCCAAAATCACCCACTTTAAAATGAGGATCAATCCATAATATTTCAGAGGGTGCAATCCCATAATCCAATAGTTTACCTACTGCAGCAATTCCGGCAGGTCCCGCGCCAACAACTGACCACTGAAAGGATTTCTGATTCATTTTAATACCTAACGTGAGTTATGGCTAAAGAGGATATAACAGCCCGTCGATACCCAGGGTACGTTCGGGCTGAGGAGATGCCTAAGCATCGTCTCGAAGCCTTGGCATGAAACATAAAATCCGATGCTAGGCTTCGAGACGGCATAAATGCCTCCTCAGCCCGAGCGGCTCGAGATAACAACTGATTTTATCCATAACTCACGTTACCTATGATTTATAAAGCTTAAAAAGCTTGGCCTATGAGAACTCCACTGAACGCCTGTCCAGTGGAATTCATCAGTAGATATTTATGTCTCCAACAAATCATTGACCCTGGCAAATTTTATCAGCCATATACCCGATAGCCCCGGCATAATAAATGGAGTTATTATAACGTAGGATCATCTTGTAGTTGGGAAACGCCAGGAAGGTCGGGCCACCATAAGGCTGTACGATACTGGCCTGCAAATTTTGATAGGGCAGGGGTTCACCGCTTTCCGTGCGCACACCTAAAGCATTCCATTCGCTGACTGGTTTGACTATGCCTTTCCCTTCCAATTTCATATCAAACTTGGCGGGAAGTTTCACTTGAATAGCCCAGGGCTCTCCGGCCTGCCAGCCGTTTTGTTTCATGTAATTCGCTATGGAGGCAAAAACGTCGGGTTTGCTCTTCCATATATCTTTTCGTCCATCCCCATCGTAGTCGACCGCGTATTTGACCCAGCTGGATGGTAAAAATTGAGGTTGACCAGAGGCGCCAGCCCACTCCCCTTTGAAATCAGCCAGGCTGACATGCCCACCTTTCAGGATGTGTAAAGCGAGAAACAATTCCTTGCGGAAAAAGTCTTTACGGTTTGAATCATAGGCCAAAGTAGCCAGCGCATTGATTACCGGGAAATTTCCCATGTAGGAACCGTAACTGGTTTCCATACCCCAAAACGACACAATAAAGCAAGGATTAACTCCGTATTGTTGGGCAATCTCTTCCAGTATTTCCTTGTTTTTCTTGTACTCTTTTCTTCCAATCACAATTCGGTAATTGTCTGCTCTGGTATTACGATATTTCATGAACGTTAACCTGTGTTCAGGTTGAGAGCGTAAAAAACCTTTTATTTTCCGGCTTGGTTCATGAATGCCGGCAAAGGCTTCATCAAATAAACTGGGTGGAATCCCTTGTTGTAAGGCTTCCTCACGCACCCCGGCAACCCATTGATTCCAGCTTTGACTTGCATAGGTTATTTGGTTAAATAACATCAGTGCAACAATAGCGAGCCCCCACTTTTTCATAGCTCTTCCCCTCAGTTATATTTATTGTTTAATAATATGTATTTCGCCCAGCGTTTCTTTCTCTTTAATTGTTACAAAAAACAATCCGCTCAAAACATACTGGTATTCTTAAAAGATAGCTCATTTATTAAAAATTGGCCTGTCTATTCGTCATTCTCTGGCAATATACCGACAAAGCTTGAACCAGAAAGTCAGACCTAACAATAAGTATTGTACAGAAAGTAATCTTTCATGGAAATCTATAATTAGAACCCGCTCATTAGAAGAAAGTGGGGCTATAAACTAGTCTTGGCCTGCGAAGATTGTTATGGGATTTTTTCGCATCTTTTTCCATTCTATTTTTTGTCAACATGATAACTCCATTGATAACAAAATAGATTTTAGGAGGCCGTATGGAGCACAGCTTCTTTAACATGCAGAGATTAAATACCATAACCCAGGTATTGATATGCTTGTATGTAAGTAAACTGGAATAAAAAGAAATTAGTGTTCATAGTATAACTGAGGCTTTGATCCACAGGAGTTAAATATGCATATCAAAAATATATTCACATGGAATTTAATGGGCGCAGTAATTCTATCTATGCCCTTATTTGCGGGCGAGCAAGTTAAATTGAAATCAATTGACTCATTAATTGATAAATACATTGAGAAATATAAAAATGAAGAGCTGGTTACAGGTGTGGGTGCGACTTTTTTAAGCGGAACTGAAATAATATCAACAGCCCATGGTTTTGAGAACAATAAAAGAAAAAAACGCCTTACAAATAATGCATATTTTCAAATTGGCAGTATAACCAAATCGTTTACAGCCGCATTAATCTTAAAGCTTGAAGCGGAAGGGAAATTAAACATCAACCAAACAATTGGAGATTGGTTGCCAGAATATGATGACTGGAAAGGCATTACTATAAAGCAATTACTTAATATGACAAGTACAATTCCAGGTTATGCAACGATTCCAACGCTTGCAGATTCGATTACTGATAATCCTAAAAAACAGTGGACTAGTAAAGAACTGGTAGATTTAGCATATGGATATAAACACCCCACCTCAGGTTATAATTACTCTGATACCAACTACTTAATTCTGGGTATGATTATAGAAAAAGTCACTCACGATTCCTTTCATAATCAATTACAGAAAAAAATTCTAAAGCCCTTACAATTAAAAGAGACCTATTATATTACTGATTCTTATACCCCATATTTTTTAAAAAAAATGCCGGAAAGTTACTATTATGGTAGAACAGTGGAAAACTTAAAACATGGTCAAAAGTCAACCAATGACAATTTATCAATGGCGGGACCTGCTGGTGCTATTGTCGCAACTACATCGGATGTCGCCAAATGGATAAAAGCTTTATTTTCATCCGATTTTTTACTGCCGAAACAGCAAATGGAGTTAAAATCCCTCATTTCGATGAAAACGGGTACTCCAATCTCCCATGTTGATTCAGAAGAGCCTAATGGCTTTGGTTTAGGTGTTGTTCAAGGCTATAAGCCGCAATTGGGAAAATATTGGTATTATGAAGGTGATACAGTGGGATTTAGAGTCTTATATATTTATCATCCTTGTAATGAAAAAATAGTGGTTATTGCATTAAACAGTTCGCCTTTTGTTGATGAAGCAGCGGGAGATCATAGTGGTGATTTGTTATTGGAATTGTACAAAAACGCTTTTGGCATATCACAGAAATGTGAATAAAATAGGGTAAAATCCAACTTCTTTTGGCAACCTTTCAAAAAGAGGCGAGTCATGCAAGAGAGATATAGGTTATGGCCTTAAAGTACTTGTAAATCCGGTGCAAAAAACCTATTTAGATAAAAAACGCTTCTGGAATACCTCGTGTTTTTCATTATAAAATGAGTTTTTATAATTCGATAAAGTCGCTTCATTAAATTAACCGGTACAACCTCAAAATCTGGAGTAAGTAAGTTATGACCAATATCGATGTTCGCTGGCAACAACGGTTAAATAATTATGCAAGAGCGCTTCAACAATTATCACTTGCCGTCAACCTGGCGCAAACAAGACCCTTATCCGACTTGGAAAAGCAAGGCTTAATCCAAGCCTTTGAATTTACCCATGAGCTGGCTTGGAATGTGATGAAAGATTATTTCTTTTTCCAGGGAAATTCTGCAATTACTGGTTCTCGTGATGCAACACGCGAATCATTTAACAAGGGATTAATTAAAGAAGGTGAAATCTGGATGGAAATGATTAAAAGTCGCAACCAAACCTCTCATACCTACAACCAATCCGTTGCCGATGAAATTGTCAAAAATATTATTAATTTCTACCACACCTCTTTTCAGGCATTCCTGGAAAAAATGCAAGGTCTGAAAGAGCATGAATGAGCAATTAAACCATCTGTATGGCTTGCCCAGCCATGCTATTGAAGCATTGAAATGTGTCTTTAAAGAGTATTCTCAAATTGATAATGCGATTCTCTACGGATCTCGTGCCAAAGGCACATATCATCAGGGCTCAGATATTGATCTTTGCCTTACCGGAAACTTATTAGGGATCACTGAATTACTTGCTATTGAAAATAAAATTGATGATTTACTGTTACCCTGGAAGGTTGATATATCCCTGAAACACACCATAGACAATCCCGATTTGCTTGAACACATTGAGCGAGCGGGTATCCTGTTTTATACAAAAGAATCGTAGGACTTTAGGGTCTGTTGACATTTCGCTGGCTTTTCGGCCAAGATAGTAGAAATGTCAACAGACCCTAATAAACTATTCACTGCGTAAAGAAACCATCGGCTCCAGTTTCGAGGCCCGTCGGGCCGGATAAAATCCGAAAAATATTCCAGTGGCAGCAGAAACGAGAAAGCCGGCAATTGGGGGGAGTAAGTAGATAGTAAAAGTCCAGTCACTGAAATAAGCGACTATTCTGGTAAAAATCAAACCTAAAATGACTCCGAGCACACCCCCTAGCAAAGACAGCATGACAGATTCCACCAAAAATAAGGCCTGGATTTCTCTGTTTTTCGCACCCACTGCTTTGCGAATCCCAATTTCTTTTTTGCGCTCGCTGACCGAAACCAGCATCACATTCATGACACCGATGCCGCCAACCAGCAAGGATATTCCACCAATGACCGCCAACAGCAAGGTAAAAATACGACCCTGATTTTCCATGCTGGCTATAATTTGTTTGGCGCTGCGCGGAAAAACACTGAGCTTCGGCGCCTGAGAATTAATGATTTCCTTTATTTCATTAATGACCTCATCAATGGGGCTGTCCGGCTTGAGAAGCAATACTGCATTATTGATTTTGGCGTCCTTGCTGACCAGGCTCATTCCAGCCAGGGGAATAATGACAGCCTGGTTAATGTCCTCATTAAAAAAACCATTTTCTTTCCAACGCTCGGCAACGCCGATAATGGTATACAAGGATTGGCCTATGCGTAATTGCTTGCCAATGGGATCATCCAGGGTAATTTCTTTGATTTGTTGTGCCAGGCTATCGCCAATAACACAAAAATGCTCAAAAGAATCCAAAAAAGAAACAAAATGCCCCCGTGCCAAGGTCACATGAATGATATCAGCAAGGCTTTCATCGGCGCCAATCACTGCCCCTTGCATCACTTTGCCATTAAAACTTAAAGTTTGGTAAGCCGTGCTGTAAGGCGCAATTCTTAAGACATAAGGTATACGCTCAGCTATCTGCTGCCATTGATCTATTGTTAACGAGTCGGATTCACTATGGGATTTGCTGGGCACCTTTTGATAAACAGAAACAGCCAGCAAATCGGTACCCAATGCCTTGAATTGCTCCAGCGCCTTTTCTGTAGCCAGTTGTCCGCAGCTAATCAAGGCAACGACAGCGGCGGTCCCTACCAGTATTCCCAGCACAGCCAAAAGCGATCGGAGCTTGGAGGCTGTTAAATTAACCAAGGCTTGTTGACAATGATTAAGAAAATTCATTGCCCGGACTCCGCTATAATTGCTCCATCGGCTAAGGTTATTCGGCGTTTGCATTGCGCTGCCACGTGCTCATCATGGGTCACCATGATAATAGTCCGGCCTTCCTGGTGTAAGGCCAAAAACAAATTCATTACCTCGCTACCTGTTCTTGAATCCAGCGCACCGGTCGGCTCATCAGCGAGAATAACCTGTGGGTCGGTCACTAACGCTCTGGCGATAGCGACTCGCTGCTGCTGACCGCCAGATAATTGGGTTGGCCTGTGGCGGATGTATTGGCGCATTCCAACTTTATCCAGTGCTTGCTCCACTTTTTCTTTTATCAAAGTGGGATTGACCCCTCGGTACGTCAAAGGCAAAGCCACATTTTGCATCGCTGTAAAACGAGGAAGCAAATTAAACTGCTGAAAAACAAAACCTATATTTTGATTGCGCAAATCAGCCGCCTCATCGTCGCTTAAACTGGCCACATTTCTATTATTTAAGGTATAAGTTCCTGCATCCGGTTTATCTAATAAGCCAATGATGTTCATTAACGTGGATTTACCAGAGCCGGACGCACCGACAATAGCGAGCAAATCACCTTCGTTTACGGTCAAAGACACTGCTTTTAATACCGTGGTACTGATACCCTCAAGATGATAAGTCTTCACCAAATCAGAAAGTTGGATTAAAGGTCTGTCAATCATAAACCACGACATCTCCTGATTTAAGGCCACTTTCAACCACTACTGAATCCGCTTGAGCGGCACCGGTAGTAATCATTCGTTTCTGAACTTTCCCCTTGGCTAATTGGACCTGAACAACGCTGCTGCCTTTTTCCCTTTTAACCGCCGCGATAGGGATCAACAATTGATTATTCGATTCCACATTCAGCTCTATGGAGGCACTCATCCCTACTTTAATCCATGACTGTTGTTCAGGAGTTAGGGAATTGACCTCCACTACAGCGGTAAAGGAGGGTAATCCTCCCGTGCTGGTATTCGATGCCTGCGCATTCACCGCCACCAATTTACCTTTCAGTTGATGCCTGCCAAATGCAACGCCACTAATTGTTGCCTCCATTCCCGGGCGAATTTTATCAATGTCTATCTCTGGGACATCAATTTCCACACTGATTCCTTTCAAATCGCCTATCAAGGCAATGACTTGCCCTGACTTTATGGTCGATCCTACGGTCACTCGATTGTTTTTATCCTCTCCTGATTTGGGAGGGTACAGCATTATCCCATCACTGGGAGCCTTTAAATGAATCAGATTATGATTTGACGTAAGAATCTTCCTCACTTTGTCAAAATCAGCCAGACTGAGATTAGATATATTCTGAGTGTTTTTATCATCCATTTTTTCCAACATTTCAGAAAGCTTGCGAGTGGCCTGCATTAAAGTAACTCGCGCTGTATCTAACCCGGATTTTTCACTTAAGTAATTGTTTTTGGAGATTAACCCGGCATTCCACAGCTCTTCGGTTCCTACAAATTTTGCCTTGGCAATGGAATAACTGTCTTTCGCCTTTAAGTAATCCGTTAATGTGTCGTTATACTGCTTTTGCAATTCATTGGAATTTAAAGTTAAAACAATCTCACCCTTTTTAACCATCTGACCATAATGGAAATGCATGGTTTCAACAACGGCTTCCATTGGACTGGTCAGGCTGCTTTCCCTTATGGGTTGCACGGTCCCGGTAAAATGCAAGGTCTTGTGTAAAGGTTGAGGTTTCACTTCATACGTTTTTAATGAAGAGGTTTGCGGCTTATCAGAACTGCCACAAGAAACCAGCATTAAAATCAATGACACTATAGAGAATATTTTCAGATAATTGTTCATCCGCCATACCTTAGTTTAATCTGCCAGTAATCCAGCGTGGTCCCTAAAATCCTTTGCAACGCGGATAACTGATTGAGATACGCAATTTTTGCCCCTATCAATCCTGACTGTGCCTGAATCAATTGATTCTGAGTATTGTTCACATCCAGGGCGCTGGATATTCCTGCCTGCTGTTTTTTCTTTTCCAAAGCGTAAGACTGCTCTGCCAATTTGACTTGCTTTTGTGCCAGCTCATAGCGCTTGGCCAAGCTTTGAATATTATTGATGGTATTGGTTACACTGGTAATTAAAGCTCTTTTGGCTGCGATAAGATTGATTTTGTCTTTTTCCAACTGGACTTTAGCATTAATTAATTGACTACGCCGTCCAATGTCATTCAATGGAATGGTCAGGGTGACCCTGGCTGATTCCGTGATATTATTCCCATTGTAAATGCTGCTTAAACCACTGCTGGTTCCGGTGACATCGTTGACTGCGCCGCCTTGCACAGTACCCGCCAAATCAAGCTGCCAAAGTTGCTGATTTTTTGCAACAGTGTAAGCCCTCTCATCCGCACGCAAAGCCATTTTCTGGGCCAGATACTGAGTATTGTGACTTAATGCGATGGCAATGGATTCTTGCAAGTCAGGCACTATAATTTCCTTTATCGTCACATCACTGGGAACTGAAATATGCAAATCCGGATCAAGCCCTATCATTTGCAATAATTCCTGAGAGGCTAATTTAAAATCATTTTCACCTTGTTCTACCATCAAACTCAAAGATTCTATCTGATAGGATTGCTGAATATTTCCGGTAGGTTCTAATTGTCCCGCTGCAATCTTTTTTTCATTAATACGATAGGATTTTCTGGCTTCTTCCAATTGCAAGCGCTGATTCTCTAAATTGTTCCCACTTAAAATCAAAGCCCTGTACGCCGTAATCACCTGCGTAATCTGATCCATAACCGATTGCTGTAAACTTAATTTATTTAGCCATTCCTTATCAATCGCATCCAGCAGTTTTGCTTCATTCGCTGACTTGCCAAATCCACGGAGCAAAGGCTGAGTAATGGATAAATTCAATACCGGATTATAGCTGTTGTTGGTGGAAACATTGTTATCGATGGATACGGACGCCTTGGTGCCTATTTTGGTTTTCAAATCCAATTCAGGACTGGCCAGAAAAGAATGATTCGTAGAACTGCCTATCCCCTCAAAAGTACTTTTTTGCACAATCCCTGAAGCACCCAGAGCATATTGCAATTCAAACTCATTATTAGCCAAACGCAATTGATAGCGCTGAATAATACGGTCTAATTCCGCATTCTGGATATTAGGATTATAACGCAAGGCCAACAGTATGGCTTCTCTTATCGTCAACTGATGCCTTGTTTTCTTTTTTGATTCAGGCGAGGTAGGCAACTCTATCCAATTTTTCAGCATGTATTCCGGGTTGGCAATGGCTGCCTTTAGTCTTTCCTCCGCTTGCTCCACTCTCTGAGCTTCAGCTGAAGGATTTTCTGTCCAGGAATAAAGTGAATTATCAGCATTTGAAGAAGTCTTGGCACTTGAGGCATGAAAACTAATCAGGCCCGATAAAATAATTACCGGTAACAATGCTGTGCTTTTATTTAAAAATTTCACCGTTGTTATCGCCTGTGTTTATAAAAATGCCTATCCATCAAGGTTATTCAAAACGACTAACCCCATACCCGGGTACCGAAAAGCGTTGCCTGTCCTGCAGGCGTAATGCCGTTAATTGCCCACCCCAAAGACATCCGGTATCTATCGCATGAATCCGCGGATGAGAACTTCGCCCCATGAGCGCCGCCCAATGACCAAAAACGATATCCATTTCAATTTCTTTTCGGCATGGCACTTCAAACCAGGGATACAGATGATTGGGGGCTTTGGATAAAGTCCCTTTATAACCCAAATCTAATCGTCCATGGGCATCACAATAGCGCATCCGGGTAAAATAATTGGTAATGACTCGTAATCTATCCAGCCCAACCAAATCATCTGACCAAATATCCGGCTTATTGCCGTACATCTGGGCGAAAAATTCGTGATATGAATCGCCTGAAAGCACCGCTTCTAATTCATTAGCCAGGTCCATGGCCTTCGATAAATCCCATAAAGGAGCAATACCTGCATGACACATGACTATGTTTAACTCAGATGACCTGCAAAGAAGGGATTGCTTGCGCAACCAATGCCCAAGCTCCTCTCCATCATCAGCCAGCATCACCTCTTCAAGTGTATCATCATGCCCTTTCCAGGGTTGCCCGCCGAATAATAAGCCTAATAAATGCAAATCATGATTACCCAAGGTTATTTTGGGCTTCACAGGCAAGGAATAAATAAACCGTAATACAGCCAATGAATCAGGACCGCGGTTTACCAAGTCCCCAACAAACCACAAGCAATCTTCCTTCTCGTTAAAATCAATTAGCTCAAGCAAACGTTGTAAAGGATCATAACAACCTTGTACATCCCCTATTGCATAATCAGGCACCGCGTTTTGCTCCAAGTGTCAATTGGGATATATCCTGCTCAATATTCTGCCATTGGCCATTGGCTGCCAATCGCTGCAAAGGGGCTATTGCAATCGCACTTGATTGCTGTGTGAATTGGCTGGTGTATTGTGATTTATGAATTAACTCCAGTGCTGACATGGACTCTATTTTGCCCGTATTCAAATGATGCACCTGGACAGAGTTGGGCAAAGCAACCCCATATCCTGCAAAAACGACTCCGGTATACATTTGCTGAGTATGAGCCTGTTCAAAACGACTGGTTACATTGCCCCCTGCATCCCGGCCATGAAGCCCTAATGACAAAAACCCATTCTGTATGGCTTGCCAATTTTTATATTCAGGATGCTCACGAACAAACAATTGAAACATTTCAGGGCACATCAGCATGCCGCCAGGAACCATAAACAACGGGGCCTTGTTCACCATAATTCGACCTTCATCCAACGACTTGATAAGCCATTGGATGAATTCGACCCCTATTGCCTGTTCCTTTTCTGTTATGGATTCCGGTACACCGCCGGTAAAAGTCACCGCTCTGCCATAACGGCCGCTTCGTCTTGCTCCACTTCGTGCCATAAACGCCAGAAAATAACGCTGTATCGCAATAGCATCAGCCCGAATTAGAATAGCGCCCAAAGTACCAGCAGAATGATAGTCTTCATTCAGCAAGGCTAACCAAACAGCCAAAACTTCTGGATTGGAGGCAATCCAGGCAAAACCACTGACTGGCATCAAAGTTCTGGCCAGCAACAAGTTCAGCCGGCGGCGGAACTCCGCATCCGCTTCTTTTTCAAATTGATAATCATAATAACTTCCAGTTTGAATTAAGCTCTCTAACAGGGGGTTCCATTGCTTTAACAATTGGCCATTGCTATCAAACAAATTAATGCGAAACTCATCAAATAATTTGCCAATGCCTTGCAAAATTGCCGCGGAGTAAAGCGCATATTGCCAAAGTTTTTGCTCTTCAGAAAGCAAATCGGGCTGTTCTTGAACGGTAAACTCCTTGAACAGACTCAATGCAGCTTCTGTTCTATTTAAAGCATGATCGACCATCCCACCAGGTTGAGAATAATAACTGTTCGCGGTTTCTGGCAAATTTTGACAATAGTTGACCAGATTCTCGATAAGAACAGAACATAAACTCTCATAGCGAGAGGCTTCCAACCCGCTCAACGCTCTCATTTTCTGGAGTAGTACCTGACGTTTCTCTTCACTCAGAAACTGCTCTGCGGTCACCATACGGATTAAATCTTTTAATGACTTGGACTGAGCAGATATAGAGCTTTTACGCTGACGATGAAACAAGACAACCTCCACAATAACTTATCATATAATTTTACACTAATTGGAAATAAATTTCGCTAGTTGGACATATTCCGCCACCGAAATTTGTTCTGGCCGCTTACCTCCATCAATGCCTAAATCATTGAGTTGAGATAATGAGATAATCCCTTTCAAATTATTAGTAAGAGTTTTGCGTCTCATAGCAAATGCTTTAGCAACAATATTTTCCAGTTTCTCAGTGTTTACAGACTCAAATGGCGAAACACGATAAGGTGTTAATCGAACTATTGCTGAGTCTACCTTGGGCCTGGGCTCAAACGCTTCTGGAGGAACATCAAATAAATACTCTACCTCACAATGATACTGCAACATCACGCTTAGTCGCCCATAGGCTTTAGTGCCGTGGGCTGCTGCTATTCGTTCTACAACTTCTTTTTGTAACATAAAATGCATGTCATCAATACAAGTTATAAATTTCAATAAATAGATCAGCAATGGAGTAGAAATATTATAAGGTAAATTACCCACTACTCTTAAATGGGGGCCGAATTGACAAAAGTCAACGGTTAACGCATCAGCAGGAATTAAATTCAGTTTGCCTTGAGATGCAGGCAAGCAGGTTAAATAGCTTTGTAAATCCGTATCGATTTCAATGGCTGTTAATTGATTCAGTTTTTGCAATAATGGCTGAGTTAAAGCGCCTAAACCAGGGCCAATCTCCAGCATATTATCATCCGCCAAAGGATTGATAGCGCGTAGAATCTCATTAATAATATATTTGTCTTGTAAGAAATTTTGACCAAAACGTTTACGTGGGCTATGCCTCACTTTCTATCACCTATGTTAGGATAAAATTAATTCAGTAATCTTGTTGACATCACAAGGTATACCCCATTTGGGGAAGCCTGTTAATTTTACCGTAGGTTAGTGTCAAGTGCCAGCAAACCCCGACAATACGCAATAACTCAAAGCCTTCTCCCTCAATTTTAAAAATTTATATAGCGTAACCTCCAAGGTATGGGGTAAAATTCAACCACAATGACCAAGGTTGATATTCTTATCTCTTTTTTTAGTTATTTCAATCTGGAAAAAGCCATGTAACAAATAAACTCAGTTGTATTTAGCCAGTTGCTTTTTCCAGACTCAAATTTAGGAAGCAAATAATGGCTTATAGAAAAATGCTTAAATCAAAAATTCATCGTGCTTGCGTCACACAGGCAGATCTGGATTATGAAGGGAGTATCACTATTTCACCAGAGCTTTTAAAAGTGGCAAACATATTGCCATATGAAGCGGTTAATGTCTGGAATATCACTGCCGGAACCCGATTTGAAACTTATGCCATTACAGGTGAAAAGGGTTCAACGGATATCTGTGTCAATGGAGCGGCAGCTCATTTGGTAACCCCCGGTGATTTGGTTATTATCGCCTCTTTTACGCAAATTCTGGAAGAGGATTGCGCAGCACATGAACCCACTGTTGTTTTTGTTGATCAATTCAATCGTCTGAAAGAAATCCGACCTGAAAGAATCGGTGTTAAAAGTAGAATTCCTAACCCGGCTTGAATTGGACCCATAGCAATGGGTTCATATGCTACTTTGTCAGACAATGATCAAAAATAGAAAAATCAAATGGAATGGTTTATTCTATGATCTCGGCATTCAACCCCAATGAGCTTTATGTTAATTCATTTAATTGAATTACGGCAAAGAGCAATCTATACCCTTCTCTGGTTTGGCGCTTTAGCGCTATTGTTTTTTTTCATATCAGACCAACTGTTTCATCTCCTGGTAAAGCCGTTATTGCGATCTTTACCGAATCAAGAGGGCTTGATTGCCACACAGATTACTTCCTCGGTTTTCACCCCTTTAAAACTTGCAGTGGATACCGCTTTGTTGCTCACTGCTCCGTTTGCTTTATTGCAACTTTGGCGTTTTATGCGCCCGGGACTCTATAAAAACGAGCAGGAACAAATCAGAGGCACCATCATTTTAAGTCTTTTGCTCTTTGTCTTTGGGGCACTATTTTGCTTTTATCTTGTCCTCCCTTATATGTTCCAGTTTTTTGCTCAGGCCCTTCCGGAAGGAGTGCGACTCATGCCTGACATGGCTTACGCCATAGATTTCATTACACGCATGCTGCTTTTATTTGGTTTTTCTTTTCAGGTTCCACTAATTTGTCTTGTACTGGTAAAAACCCATTTCACTACAGTTGAGACACTTATAAAAATCAGGCCTTATGTGATAGTTGGGGCATTTATTATTGGTATGCTACTCACCCCCCCTGATGTTTTTTCTCAAGTTGCATTAGCATTGCCTTTGTGTTTGCTTTATGAGGCGGGGATTATTTTAGCCAGGATTTATGGGAAATCCCCCATGCCCACTTTAATTCAGTAAGCTCAAGTTAAAAGCGGAATTACCGATATATTTATCATAATGCTCAAAAATGGAGCCTTTTATGAATAAAATAGCCAAATACAATATCGGTGATCTGGTTATTCATAAACGCATCAGATACCGGGCGATTGTTATTGATGTGGACCCCATATTCCAAGCCTCAGGGAAATACAATCCCAGGGCAACTCAGCATGAATTCGCAACAAGAAACCCATGGTACCGCCTGTTAGTTGATGACAGCAGCCAAATAACTTATGTCGAAGAATGCCAGTTACTTCCTGATACGAGTCAGGAACCTATCAACAACCCAAATATTGATGATTATTTAATTAAAAACAAGGGCAGTTATCAGAAAACTATCCCGTCTCACTAGCTTATGAGGTGGAAATGCCAACAGGGCATGGAGTTGGTTATGTATTCCTCAACATCAACACCAGCAAGGCAATAAAACCTATTAAAATCAGACCTAAAACCCCCATCGTCATAAAGCTTTTGCTCATATTTTCCTTGCTAAATTGCCCTGGGCTTCCCTTAATAAATCGGTACAATATAAAAATAATCAATCCGGCGCCAATGAGTCCTAAAATTTGATATAAAGTTTCCATTAATTCACTCCATTCCACTCAGTTTTTTGCATCATCTGTTTTGGATTCAAAACTAAAGGCATCTGAAAACATCTGGGTAGGCGATATGCCATAACCAACCAAGGTATCACGAGTACTGTACACCATATCGAAAGGACCGCTGATGACAATTTGCCAGTCCCGTAGAATGTTTGCATGCCTGGCAAGAACTCGAGAAGCCAAAGTATCCTCACTTTTATTGGATAATAGCGAAAAATATTGGAAGTGGCTGGCATGGGAGCGCCAACTCCTTACTTTTTCATCCATGTATAAATCGCTTTGTGAGCGTGCTCCCCAAAATAACTCAAATGGCCTGCTGTCCGAATCTGCCAGTAACTGCTCAATCATGGCTTTAATTGGCGCAAATCCAGTCCCACCGGCAATGAATAAAATGGGTTTTTGGGGATGTAATTGATCGATACTGCATTCACCCAAAGGTAATCTTAAGCGCAGAGATCCATATTGTTTGATATGAGCCAATAACGATTGATGGTAATCATTATCCTGGCTATGGCGAATATGCAATTCATAACGATGAGAACCTAAAGGCGCATTTGCAATTGAATAACTAAACGCATCATTTGCAAACAGGATTTGCAAATACTGTCCGGCTTGATAATCAACGTATTCATCAGGCATTAAGACCAATCGCACGATGCTGTCCGTTAAAGGGGAAATGTCCTCCACCTGAGCTTGAATTATTTTATCTGTCATTATTTTAATCCTAATAAGGACCAATAACCATTTACTCTATTAAGCACATCTTCATCCATCGTAATTGGTTTACCCCATTCTCTTTGTGTTTCTCCTGGCCATTTACTGGTAGCATCCATACCCATCTTGGAACCCAATCCTGAAACTGGGGAAGCGAAGTCCAGATAATCAATGGGTGTATTTTCTACCATGACTGTATCGCGGGACGGATCCATGCGTGTGGTCATTGCCCATATGACATCTTGCCAATTGCGCGCGTCCACATCATCATCACAAACAATGACGAACTTGGTATACATAAACTGGCGCAAGAAAGACCAAACAGCCATCATAATACGTTTAGCATGTCCTGGATATTGCTTTTTTATAGTGACTACAGCCAAACGATAAGAGCATCCTTCTGGCGGCAAATAAAAATCCACAATCTCTGGGAATTGTTTTTGTAACAAGGGAATGAACACTTCATTTAAGGCAACTCCCAAAATGGCTGGCTCATCTGGCGGTCTTCCGGTATAAGTACTGTGGTAAATAGGTTTATCGCGATGAGTAATACGCTCTACCGTAAAAACAGGAAAAGATTGGACTTCATTATAATAACCGGTGTGATCGCCATAAGGCCCTTCGGGCGCCTCATTTCCTGGCTCCAGATAACCTTCCAAAACAATTTCTGCGCTGGCTGGAACATGCAAATCATTGCCAATGCATCGAGTCAACCGAGTTCGTTGTCCTCTAAGCAAGCCCGCAAAAGCGTATTCAGACAAAGTATCAGGAACGGGAGTAACTGCTGCCAGTATGGTGGCTGGATCAGCGCCTAAAGTCACCGCAACAGGGAAACGCTCTTTGGGATATTCTTGTTGCCAGGCCTGGTAATCCAAAGCACCTCCGCGGTGAGATAACCAGCGCATGATCAATTTGTTTTTACTTAATAGTTGCTGGCGATAGATGCCCATGTTTTCTCTGGACTGGTGTGGGCCACGAGTAGTAACCAAACCCCAGGTAATTAGAGGAGCAACATCTCCGGGCCAACACGTTTGGATGGGCAATAAGGTTAAATCCACTTCATCCTTTTCCCACACATGAGTCTGGCACTCGGCTCCACTGACATATTTGGGTGCCATATTCAGCGCTTGTTTCAATAAGGGCAACTTGCTAAAAGCGTCTTTGAAGCCTTTGGGAGGATCGGGCTCCTTTAAAGCAGCCAATAATTTTCCAATCTCCCTCAAAGCCACTATTGATTCCTCACCCATTCCCAAAGCCACGCGCTCTACCGTACCAAAAAGATTGGTCAGTACAGGCATGTTGTAATTGGGGGTATTGGTAAACAGAAGGGCTGGCCCTCCTGAGCGCAACACTTTATCGCTGACTAGGGTCATCTCAAGATGAGGTGATACAGGATAATCAATACGTTTTAATAATTCACGTGATTCAAGTTGGGCTATGAAATCTCTCAGATCTGAATACTTCATTAATTATCTCAAAAAGAAGCTTACTGTAAACCCGTACCAGCACAGCGTAATACAGGCTATGAGCATGAATTATAAACCTGAAAATAAGGCGAATTTGAACCCCGAATTATGCTCCGCTAATTACGGGGTTAATTATCATTTAAATTATTCCTGACGCTTCATTGCATCAAAGAATTCGGCATTTGTCTTATGATTCTTCATGCGTTCCAATAAGAATTCAATCGCATCGCATTCATCCATGGATTGCAGGATTTTACGCAATATCCAGGTGCGCTGTAATTCTTCGGGGCTCAACAGGAGATCTTCACGGCGAGTACCAGAGCGATTAATGTTAATCGCAGGGAAAACCCTTCTCTCGGCAATATTACGACTCAAGTGGATTTCCATGTTACCTGTACCTTTGAACTCTTCGTAAATCACTTCGTCCATTTTGGAACCCGTGTCTACCAGAGCCGTTGCAATAATGGTTAAACTGCCGCCCTCTTCTATGTTACGTGCCGCACCATACAATCTTTTGGGCCTTTGCAGGGCATTCGCATCAACACCACCAGTCAGTACTTTACCTGATGCCGGTACAACCGTATTGTAAGCTCTGGCCAAGCGAGTGATCGAATCCAGCAGAATAACCACATCACGTTTATGCTCAACCAGACGTTTTGCTTTTTCTATTACCATTTCGGCAACCTGAACATGGCGATTGGCGGGCTCGTCAAAAGTACTCGCAACAACTTCACCTTTGACAGAACGCTGCATTTCCGTTACTTCTTCAGGACGTTCATCAATCAGCAAAACAATGAGATAACATTCAGGATAATTTTTTTCTATAGAGCGAGCAATGTTTTGCAACATTAATGTCTTACCTGCTTTCGGAGGTGACACGATCAAACCACGCTGTCCGCGGCCGAAAGGAGCGCATAAATCAACTACTCTTGCCGTGAGATCTTCTGTGCTGCCATTACCTTGCTCCATAACCAGACGCTCGGTAGCAAACAAGGGAGTTAAGTTTTCAAATAAAATCTTACGCTTTGCGCTATCCGGTGTATCGTAGTTAATTTGATCAACTTTTAATAAAGCAAAATAGCGTTCGCTGTCTTTGGGGGGGCGGATTTTACCAGAAATAGTATCCCCCGAACGAAGACCGAAACGTCTGATTTGACTGGGAGAGACGTAAATGTCATCAGGGCCTGCCAGATAGGAGCCATCAGCGGAACGCAAGAAACCAAAACCATCAGTCAAAACTTCCAAAACACCATCGCCATGGATGTCTTCCCCTTTTAAAGCATGGGCTTTAAGGATGGCGAAAATGATGTCTTGCTTGCGCATACGGGAGGTATTTTCCACACCCATCTCTTGTGCGATATTAACGAGATCGGCAATAGGTAATTGCTTAAGTTCACTAAGATTCATACTTCTCACTTGATTTGTTGTTTAAATGAATTGAATATCCGAAGAAAAAATTATGTTAGGGAATAGCAGCTAAGGAATCCGCTGCCTATGTGGCTCACTTGTTTTAAAGCATGTCACATATAGCTACAGGCTATCACAGCTTTACAACAAGATCCAACATTTTTAAACTAAAAATAAAAAGTTATTTTGACTTTTTTGATTTTAACTTTTAAATCTTTAAGAAAAAATCCCTTTAAGTAGGTTAATTTTAACACAAGCCCCATAAAAAAGTAAAAGCCCTGTAAATAAATTTTCATCTCAGGGCTTTTTAACTTTAATACCGTTACAGATTACTTTCAACAAAAGCACTTAATTGGGATTTAGACAGCAAACCCATTTTAACTGCTTCAACCTGACCATTTTTAAAAAGAATCAAAGTGGGGATACTCATCACACCAAATTTAGCTGGAGCTTGAGGATTTTCATCGATATTGATTTTAGCAAACGTCATATCTTTACTATGAGTGGCTGCCACTTCTTCCAGAATAGGTGTCAATGCACGGCATGGTCCACACCACTCAGCCCAAAAATCAACAAGAACAGGCTTGGATGAATTAATTACATCCTGCTCAAAGCTTGCGTCGGTTACTGTTTTAATATGATCACTCATAAATAAACCTCAGTTATTAGAAATATAAAGGTCTGGTCCAAGACCAGATTATGCTATTCGATCTAAAATCTTTCCTGTGTATCCTGTGTGTTTTGTTTTAGAGCAAACACAAGATTTTCAAAAAGAGTAGTTTACATATAATACTCCAGAAATACTTGTAATAGAGCTATAAAACAAAAGACGCAGCTTATACCGATTTGGAAAGAAGTCTATTATAGATCACCTCCGGCAGCTTGCAAAACACTTAACGCAGTTATTGCCGCGGTTTCCGTACGCAATACTCGCGGCCCCAGTGACAAAGGCAGAAATCCATGACCACTGGTCAATCTAATTTCCTCATCACTGAAACCACCTTCCGGGCCAATAATCAAGGCAACATCAGGAGGTTGGACAGGATAATCGCGCCATGTCTTGCTAAATGCCGGATGCAAAATGAGCTTGAGATGTTCTTTGGCTTCTCTGACAAATTGATCCAAATAAACTGGCTGTCTCAACTCTGGAATTTGATTACGCCCACATTGCTCGCAAGCTCCAATGATAATATTAAGCCATTGGTGCATTTTTTTTGCCATTTTTTCTTTGTCTATTTTAACCTGGCAACGCTCGGTAATGAGAGGTGTAATGCATGCCACTCCTAACTCTGCCGATTTTTGCATCACCATTTCCATCCGCTCGCCCTTGGAAATGGCTTGAGCCAAATGTATCTTTAATGGGGATTCCCTGTTCACCTCAAGAACAGAGGCAATTCTAACGAATACCTGCTTTTTTTTGACCCTCTCAATAGATGCTGTAAACTCTTTGTTGTCCCCATTAAACAGTGTCAGTTGTTCACCTTGCTCCATGCGCAAGACTACGCCAACATGCTGCCCCGCCTCAGGCGATAATTCCAGAAGTTGCCCCGGCTGGTATTCGCCAGGTTGATAGATACGTATTGTTCTCACAGCCAATTATCCTTGGTTTTAGTAAAGGATACTATAACAAAAATTACCAATTTACGTCTGCTATGCTAGAATTTTGGCGATTGATTTTATTCTTTCCCAACTCGCTGATAAAGCAGCTAGACATAAATAAACATAATCAACAGATTAACTTTGCTAAGGAATTGATAACATGGCTAAAACACGTGTAGAAACAGACAGCATGGGTGAAATTGAAGTCCCGTCTGATAAATATTGGGGCGCCCAAACCGAACGTTCATTGCATCACTTCAATATAGGCAAAGACATTATGCCACGCGAAGTAACCCATGCCTTTGGTATCCTGAAAAAGGCAGCCGCCCTGACGAATCTTGAATTAGGCAAACTGCCAAAAGACAAAGCGGATTTGATTGTTCAGGCAGCAGAAGAAGTGAGCAAAGGACTATTGGATGAGCATTTTCCCTTGCATGTCTGGCAAACGGGAAGCGGCACACAATCGAATATGAACGCCAATGAAGTCATTTCCAATCGGGCCATTGAGCTGGCTGGCGGCACCCTGGGAAGCAAGTCCCCTATTCATCCCAATGATCACGTCAATATGTCTCAATCATCGAATGACACCTTCCCAACAGCCATGCATATTGCAGCGGCGATAGCTTTTAACGAAAAATTGTTACCTGCTGTACGCAATTTACGTCATGTTTTCGCAGCGAAAATGGACGCTTTCAAAAACATCATAAAAATTGGCAGAACCCATTTGCAAGATGCGGTTCCACTGACTTTGGGGCAAGAGTTTTCAGGTTATGTTGCCCAACTGGATGCGTGCGTTCACCGTCTGGAAGAAGTCTTGCCTGAATTATATGAGCTGGCTGCCGGGGGCACTGCCGTTGGAACCGGATTGAACACCCATCCGCAATTCGCAGTCAAAGTTGCTGAACACATCGCTAAAATAACCAAACTGCCTTTTGTGACCGCTCCTAACAAATTTGCCGCTCTGGCTTCTCACGAACCTCTGGTGCATGCGCACGGTGCCATGAAAACTCTCGCCTGCGCATTAATGAAAATCGCCAATGACATACGCTGGCTCGCCTCAGGACCTCGTTGCGGGATTGGTGAGCTGATTATTCCAGAAAATGAGCCAGGCTCATCCATCATGCCAGGCAAAGTCAACCCGACACAATGCGAAGCCATGACCATGGTTTGTGCCCAGGTACTGGGTAATGATACAGCCGTTGGAATTGCTGACAGCCAGGGTAATTTTGAATTAAACGTGTTTAAACCGGTTATCATATTTAACGTATTGCACTCATTAAACCTGCTCGCCGACAGCTGCCATTCCTTCCAGGAGTTTTGCGCAGAAGGAATAGAGCCTAATCAGCCGGTGATTGATTACTATTTACACCATTCCCTCATGCTGGTTACTGCCCTTAATCAACACATTGGTTATGATAAAGCGGCTAAAATCGCCAAAACCGCTCATCATGACAATATTTCATTGCAAGAAGCCGCCGTGAAACTGGGAATTTTAACCGCCGAGCAATTTGCTGAGTTTGTGAAACCGGAAAAGATGATTTCCCCTGAGCAATGAAATTGAGAGGGTTAAGACATACCGGGGTTCTGGTATGTCTTAACCTAAGATGTAGTAGAAAACAAAATGACAACAAACAATAGTTTGAATTTTACTCAACCAAATGGGTCTGATTTTTTATATGAAGATCGATTTCGTTTTGTTTACAAGCATCCTTTAAAATAGAAGCTTTTACTATGTGTCTTGGTTGAGCTAATAACAGGAAAAATACTAATGGGTCAAAAACTAAAACAAATAAATTATAGGACTGGGCTAAAAAAATTACACCTATAGTAATGCTCATGAGGTATAAATAGGCCAAATATAAATTTATAAGCGCTGCAATTAAAGAAATTGCCAAACAGAGCAATAGTGTAGTCAATTGCCCCATATAGAACACATTAGGAGAAAGAATGTTTAAATAACTGCAGTAAAAAATAATGGTAATGAAAAAAATATAGAATTTAGTTTTCCCTGAAAGTAACCAATCAACATAACGAAATTGATGTAAGAGTAGCAAAATACAATAGATAAAACTTACAATGCTAGGCATTCCCAAAATGCTATATAGTATTTCGGTAATTGAGTTGGTATTACCATAACTCAAATTAGAACATGTGCATATGATAACTATAAAAACTAGAGCGTTTCTTAATGAAGTTGCTTTTATCCTGTTAAGGATAAAATAGCATATACAGATTGAATAAAACAATTTGCTATAAATTAATGCAGTCATTTTTTCAAACTATCCAGGTAATATTTATTAAAACGTATATGAATGACCTCATTCGCATTTTTGTCATAGATAATATCAACATAACCTCTATCCACTAATGTAGAAGGGTAAGTAACACTTTTATTGTTAATTTCACCCGTATCCAAAGTAAACAGATACGAAAATATTCCGGTCGAATTCTCCATTCTGGATAACACAAGTTGGCCTTTGATATTATTTTTATGCGTTCTGTTATGGACTAAAAATACCTCTGAATTAAAATTAAATAAATTAATAGAATTATTCATATTTTTAATATTCGTTTTTTGGGGATCAAGCCATGAAAGTCCTCCTTCCTGGCAATATTGGATCCGCATCCAGTGATCTGTTTTATTAGCATTACGAAATCCAGCTAAGCAATTCAAGCTTGAAAGGGGAATGATTGATGGCTGTAATTGCCCCCCAATGTGATTGATTTGAATGCTTTCTGTATAGCTCCCTTTTTTATCAAACCGGAGCATTAAAGGATATTTGCTTTCTAATTCATGGTATGCTGGCAAAAAAAAACCACCATCTACTAATGGAAGGGGGGATGCTCTGATTAAGGTACTTAAATTAAAAAAGGGACTTAAATACAAGGTAGCTTTATAGTTGAAACTCTTCCCTTTATCTAATGACTCAAAATGATAAATTTTGCTAGCCGCCCAACCTGCAAAAGCAGTTGCAACAACAAACAAATGCAACTTGCCATTTTGATTATAAATAACAGGATTACCTAATTTTCTAATCAATTGATGGCTATTCTTGCGCAGTTTCTCTCGAGTCAGCACTATTTTGGGGGTTGACCATTTATTTCTATGGATATCATAAATAGAGCTATAAATTTTAACATCAGGTCCTCCCTCACGACTCCCAGCAAAATACATGGCGAGCAAATGACTGTCATCAACTTTAGTCAATGTAGCAGAATGTGCCTTTTTAATACCTTTTGGCATAGGTAATTTTTCTCTTATATAAACAGGATTGGCATTTGTGTTATTTTCTATCTTAATAGGTTGAGATAATTCAAATGCGCAATTTTTAGGGGCCTTAGAAGTTAGCAAGCCAATAAAAAAAACTATTATTAACCATCCTAAATAAACCAGATGATTTTTTGATGACATCAACATTTGAAAAATATTCATTTTCATTTTGTAAAATAATATTTGGGTTTCTTTACATTTTTAGCTTATAATTTCCATCGTCTATGAACCCACCACCATTGCTCCGGATATTCCAAAATTAATTTTTCAAGCATTTGATTATAGCGAAGAGTATTTCTGTAGATAGCTTGTTCTTTATCGACATGAAATTCCCATTCTATTTCTGGATGAAATTTAATAACGTGCTTGCCGTTGTGTAGCCTATAGCCGGATACGGGGACTACTGGTGTTTGATGTTTATGGGCAAAAAAGGCCAAACTTCGGTATGTCCCAGCATGAAGGCCAAAAAACTCGACAGCGATTCCTGATTTATTTTCCAATTTCGCATGCTGATCGAGTGTAAAAAGTACTAATTCCTTGTTTCTTAAGGCTTGATTTATTTTTTTTGGCGCACTAATGCTGCTGGTAATTGTTAATCCATAGCGTATCATCCTATTAAACAATATTGATTCCAGCCATTTTATTTTAATGGGTCGTCTGATGATATTAAATTGCCCATATTGAGGCATCAGGCGAGAAAAACCTAAAGTATAAGCTAATTCCCAATTACCTAAATGACCAGTGAGCAGAAAAACCCCTTTATTCTGACTCACAGCGCTTTCCAAATGCTCTAAACCATGAATCTCTATCTTATTAGTCAATCCTTTAGAACTTGCCCAACCCATCCAAATGAGTTCTTTTAAATTAGATGCGACATGAGAGTAAAACGCTTTGGCTAATCTTGTTTTTTCAGCAGGAGTCGCTGAATTTTTAAAAACGAGGTCGATATTACTCAATACAATTTGCTTACGAAGAGGCAAAATCCAGTAAAAAAGAAGCCCTGCAAAAGTCACTCGGAGTTTGGACAAATAGTGGTTAGTCATTATTTTTCCAACGTTTGTATGACCATAACCATTGCTCAGGGTAAGGCAATAACATCTCTTCCAATCTTTTATTATAAAGCTGAGTGTTTTCGACAAGAGTTTGTTTATAATCCGGATAAACAACCGGTTTTATTTCCGGATAAATATGTACTACATGTTGTTTTTTATTGGTACGATAAAAAGTGATTGATAACACACATGAATCATAAAGACTTGCTAAATAGGCCAAACTGAGATTAGTCTCCGTTTTCCGTCCTAAAAAATCGGTTTTTATCTTATTTTTAATTTTCGAAGAAGGGCAAACATCGAAAGGGAAAAAGACAATGGCCTTGTTTTTCAAAACCCTGCGAGTCTGACTCACCGCATTTTTATGACTGACTATTTTAAATCCGCAATTTTCAAATCGCCGCAAAAAAATGGAATCCAAAAAAGCAAAACGCAAATTTTTGCGGATACAATAAAAATCAAAATTTCTGCCATCAAATTTATCAAGAAAAAATAACGGTGCAAACTCCCAGTTACCAAAGTGTCCCGTCAATACTAAAACCCCTTTTCCCTTGCTTAGAGCGTTCTCTAAATGCTCAATACCAATGATTTTGACACGCTTTTCCAAAGTTTTTTTACTCAGCAGCGAGTATAAAATAATTTCTTTGATGCTTGTTAGCATGTGGGAATAATAGGCCATGCATAAACGTTTTTTTTCGGCTGGTGATAGGGAGAATTGAAAAACGCGATCGATATTTTTTTTTGCATTACTTCTTTTGTAAGAAGAGAAAAAATAGACGCAGCGTCCCAACCAAGTCAAGGGAAGAGAATTTAAATCACGTTTCAGCTCGAACATAAAAAGAAAACTACCCTGTGTTTTGCCTAAGCACTATTCCTGACTATGAAGCCTGGTTTAGACAGGCAGTCTACAATCTAATCATTTTAAAGTAAACAGAACTTACTGATACTGACTAACTCCTGCGAATACGTTATTTGTAGCTGGATATCATTGAAGTTGTCCTTTATAATCCAGAGCGAACAAATACAATATTCAAAGATCAGGGAGTAGATACATAGATGAATAAAAAAAGCATTTTATTGATGAGCATGCTCTTGGTAAGTCCACTTAGCATGAGTGGCACAGTAGGAGAGGCGCAACAAGATGGTAAGAGATTTGTTTTTAGTGCTTCAGCAATTTATGGCTCGTTAAGTGACGGCACCTTGGATACCAGGGAATATGCTGATACCATAAAGTCTTCCGGGCTAATTAGCTCTGGCTTGTTTAATGTGGATTCCCGTTGGGGGTATTCATTAAGTGCCGGATATCTTTTTGGGCCCGAATTCAGCTATGATTTGGTATTAAGCTACACCAATATAAAAAATCACGGCTCCAGCATAACTGTCAACTCTGCACAGGGTGATCTCATGGACAACAGGCTAAGCCTGATTCTTAAAGATTTTTCAGGACTGCAAATGATTGGCCCTGCCCTTGCTGCGGTAAATTCTGATTATGATTATCAAACCGCGGATTTAATTACTCATAGGACTGTTCCAAGCAAATTTGCCAAACAGCTCCATTATACTCGCTATTACGGGGCAAAAGCCGCAGAAATAGTAAAAGAATTTACCGCTCGTTATAGTGGTGAATCTCGTTTTGGCTTCACCCTTCCCCCTGCAATACAGCCCCTTGCGGACAATATTAATTTTCATGCGAAATATAAAGGGATTGGCCCTAAAGCGGGAGCAGGAGTCTATTGGGATGTTAATCGATTTATTACTGTAGGCGGGGATATTTCTTTCTCTGTATTGGCTGGTAATAGCAAAAGTCATTGGAACGAAAGGGTTGAAATAACCGGGGCTCAACCAATTTTGGATTTCCCCAATACGGGCGGCCGTTACGCTTATTTCCTTAATCATCCTTCCTCGCTATGGGTTTCTCCAGTTCTAGGAGCCAATTTGGTGGTGGCCTCTCATTTCAATTTGAATAATGACAGTGTAATTGGTGTTGAGGGCGGAATCGGCTCTGAGCAATACTGGTCGATGAATGAAGGGGAAAGGTATGGTCTGTCAAATGGTGGTAACAGGATAAATATTAGCGAGCGTTTTGCGGTACGTAATGTATTTATAAAAGCAAGTTATATTGTTTAGTTCAGACATAACCTGACACGACTTGCGATGAGCGCAAGTCGTGTGACTGAGTGCTTTCCCTCTATATCAAATCATTTTCCCAGAACAGATTTAAGAGTAGTATAGAGCACGTTGTAACCAGCATTTAATTTATAGTTGTAGTGGAGGTGAACCATGCAAATGAGTCAGTTGGATCATGTTCATGCGGTTAACAATTTATATATGCTCTCCCATCAAATTCATCCTACAGCTATCGTATCAGCCAACGCCAGAATTGGACGAGATGTGGTTGTAGGTCCATATTCAATTGTTGAAGACAATGTCAGCATTGGACAAGGAACCGTCATTGGTTCTCATGTGTCGATAAAGTCCTGGACAGAAATAGGTGAATATAATCAGATTGAAACGGGAGCAATCATTGGAGCAATCCCGCAGGATCTGAAGTTCAGCGGAGAAAACAGCACCGCCATAATCGGTAATAATAACATTATTCGCGAATACGTTACGATCAGTAGAGGAACATCTGGGGGAGGAGGAATTACTCGAATAGGAAACAACAATGTCATAATGACTTCCGCCCATATAGCCCATGATGTTCAGATGGGTAATCATAATATCATCTCCAATGCGGTAGCCGTAGCCGGGCATGTAATCATTGACGATTGGGTAACCATAGGCGGTTTATGCGGCATACACCAATTCGTACAATTAGGACGGATGAGTATGATTGGTTCTCAAACCAGAATTACAAAAGACGTACTGCCTTTCACGTTGGTTTGCGGAAACCCAGCCAAGCGTTTTGGTATTAACATTGAAAGATTGCAACGAAATGGATACAGTTCTGTCGCAAGAATGCAAATTCAACGAGCCTACAAGATACTTTTTCATGATGGTCATCTTTTGACAAATGCCATTGAAATACTCAAGCGTGAATTCATAGACAATAATGATGTGGCTTATATTCTCAAGTTTCTTGAAAATTCCAAACGCAGCTTTTATCGCTAATTTTTTAGAGTGTGTATGTCAAATTACCAATTTACAAAACCTGCAGGACCATTTCGTTTATTCGAATTAGCTAAGATTTCTGGTGCTACACTGTATGAAGGTAAAGGAGAAACCTTTACAGTTTCTGGTTTGGCAAAACTTTCAGAAGCCACAAGCAATGATTTGGTAATGCTGCATCAAAAAAAATACGTCAAAGAATTAAAGCATACAGCTGCTCGTGTTTGTATCATCGGGCCAGACTATGTGAAATATGCCCCTGATAGCATGTATTTACTGGTGCACCCCAATCCCTACAAAGCATTTGCTTTGATTGCTCAAGCGTTTTATCCTTCTGAAAAACCACCCGGTTTCATTGCCACTTCGGCAATGATTGAGTCGAGCGCTATTATTGGCGTGGATTGTTTTATTGCTCATGGGGCTTATATTGGCAATCAGGTTAAAATTGGCAACAGATGCAAAATTGGAGTGAATACTTATATTGGCGATACTGTAACCATAGGCGATGATTGTCTTATAGAAGACAACGTCAGCATTAGGCATGCTGTTATAGGGAATAACGTGGTCATTTATTCCGGTGCTCGTATAGGCCAGGATGGTTTTGGCTTTGCCAGTGATGCGAATGGCCATTATAAAATTCCCCATGCGGGTGGTGTCATTATTGGCAATGATGTTGAAATCGGGGCTAATACCTGCATTGACCGAGGCTCTCTGGATAATACGGTGATTGAAGATTGGTGTCGTCTGGATAATCTTGTGCAGATTGGGCATAATGTCAAGATTGGTAAAGGCTCTGTCCTAGTGGCTCAAGTTGGAATCGCCGGCAGTACAGAGCTTGGTGAACATGTCACTTTGGCAGGACAAGTTGGCGTGATTGGACACTTGAAGATCGGTAAAGGCGCCACTGTTTTAGCCAGCGCTAAAGTCTATAAAAATGTGAAATCCGGAGACAGGGTCGGCGGCCACCCAGCGGTATCAATTAGTGATTGGCAAAAACAAATCCGATTTTTAAAAACAGCGATTAAGTCAAAGAAGTCCCCAAAATCCTGAGGATAGATAAAGCCGCTTTCTCATTAGCATTTTGCCTTAATGTGCAGTGAATATCAGTAAATTGTTTAATTAGTTCGTTTTGATTGGATGAGTCGAGTAAATTCAGAACTGATTCTGTAATGCTATCAACATTCGCTTTTTCCTGAACAAATTCAGGGATTAATTTTTTACCAGCCAATAAATTAGGCAACGCAATATAGGGAACTTTTACTTGCGGCGCGATAATCGCATGAGTAAGTATACCCCATTTAAAGGCAACCACCATGGGTCGTTTTAAAAGCATCGCCTCAAGTGTTGCTGTTCCGGATTTTGTTAAAACAACGTCAGAGATAGCCATGGCCTCACGAGCATTCCCTTGAATAATCTGAATTTTTAAGTGGCCATACTCGGCATGGAGTTGTTTAAAAAAAACTGGATACAAATCCTGACACGCAATCGGTACTATGAAATGCACATGAGGCCTCTCCACAGCAATTCTTTGCATTACTTCCAAAAACAAGGGCCCCATGTATTTGATTTCACCTACCCGACTACCCGGTAATACTGCCAGAATGGTGTCATCAGAATGGTAGTTATATTTTTTACGCAAAGTAGAACAACTTGGGTTTATTTCGATTAAATCAGCTAAAGGATGACCAATAAATTGTGCCGATACCCCATGTTGTCGATAAAATGCTTCTTCAAATGGAAATAGGGTTAATACTAAATCAACTGCCTTTTTTATTAAATGCACCCGTTTTTGTCGCCATGCCCAAACTTTGGGGCTCACCAGATGAATGGTTTTAATATGCTGTTTTTTTAACCGTGCTTCAACGGATAAATTAAAGTCAGGGTAATCAATCCCAATGAATACATCTGGTGGATTAATTGTCCATTCCCTCAATAACCTTTCTCTTATTAAATACAGTTGAGGATATCGTCGCAGAACATCACTGATTCCCATCACAGAAAGCTCGGAGATATCAATCAGGGAATGGAAGCCTTCCTTGAGCATTTGAGGACCACCGACCCCCATGAATTCTACGTTGGTTAAATGCTGTTTCAGCTCACGAATTACCCCTGCTCCCAGTAAATCTCCAGATAGTTCGCCGGCAACCATCGCAATTCGGGTCGGTCTTTTCATAGTCAAATTGCACCAATATAAAATTTAAATGACTTGATGTTAGCCTAAACTAATAACCATAGCCAAGCAGTATTAATTCCGCAAACGCACAGATTGCCAATTGAGTGTCAGAAAACGCTTTACAAATAATTTTTCAGCCTGGCAAAAATGTCTGCCTGGGCAAGTCCTCTTGGCAAAGATCATCTAGATCTCATTGTAAAATACCATAGCCGGGCGAGGGGCATTGTATATTTTAAGTTGTCTGACTAATTTTAAATTATTCTTGAATACGTCCCAATGAAAATCAAATAGATGAAATATCAGAGCAGTGTAGTTATTTGCAAGGAGACATTGAATCTTATCTTTACCGAAGAGTTCTCTTTCCTCTGCCAAATCAGGTTTTATAATAACCAGTTTTTCAAGCACTATTGGTGTGCTGCAATGTTGATTAGGCTTTAAATCAATATGATGCTTGGATCTTCCATTATAAGAATAGAGTGACTCCAAAGATAATAAATGTAGGGCTTCTCTACTATCGTTCCATAATTTCAAACGAGGAAATCCCGGCAATACATGAGGGATATCCTGTTTGAACTCTATGGCTGTTATATCATCTGCGGCCAATAAAGCGCCTTGTTTTATATGAAATGCAGCTGCCGTAGATTTTCCTGCCCCGGTATGGCCAGAGATGGCAAAAGCAGGTTGACCTGGGTAGCAAACTGTATTGGCATGCAAAACAAGCAAATTTCTCTGCTGGAGCAGGCAGCCAAAACAGGCACCAGTAAGAAGAATATGAATTGGTGTAGTCAGCTCGACGGATTTAATCTGGTATAAAATTGTACTTCCCTCTTCAATATAAAAGCTCCATTGGTTATCGGTAATCCATAGCTGATTTTTTAAAGACGCGTATTTGTTTCCCAAGCGACTCGCGTTTGTAGGTATATCAGGAATTTCACTGGTTTTACGAATAATGACATCTGGAACACAATAAGAAGTTTGCTCTATTTTTCCAAGTGGAATGTCACTTTGTATGTTCAATTGGTATGCGCGATAGTAAAACATAAACGTCTTTATAAAAAATTGATAAATAATTAATTCATAGCAACCGTAGTGTCTTCAAGAACATTGAAATTTAACGGATACTCCTCTTTTAAATTAAACTTGCCAAAATCGATTATTTCATCCGCATAAACTATGGTACTTTCCCGGTGAGCTATTAAAATGACTGTCATGGTCTGTTTTAAAGCAGCAAGCGACTGCATAATAACAGCCTCGCTTTGGGGATCAAGTGCACTGGTTGCCTCATCGAGAATGAGCAGCGTTGGCGATGACAGTATGGCTCTGGCAATCGCCAGCTTTTGCCGCTCTCCGCCAGATAAATGCACTCCTCTGTCACCAATCATAGTATTCAATCCATTGGGCATAGACCTGACCAGGTTTTCAGCATCAACCAGGGCAAGAACTTTCCATAGCTTCTCTTCATTCACATCATTGTTTAGCCACGTGATGTTATTCCTGATTGAATCATTAAAAAGAAAAATATTTTGAGGAACATAACTAACCCATTTTTTCTTGGAAGTTGCATGTTCCACATCCATTGGAACTACGGACTGGTTAAAGAGAATTGAGCCATCATCCGGCTTCAACAAGCCCAATATTAAATCGACACAGGTGGATTTCCCAACACCAGATGGGCCTTTTATTGCAGTTATTTTATTTCGATGTATGTCAAATGAAACATTTTTTAAAATTGCTTTTTCTCCATAGGAGAAGGAAACTTGCTTTACTTTAATTAATATATCCTTAGGTAATGGTACTCGCGTATGAAAGGGTATCACATTTGATGATTCTTTATTTGATAAAAAATCATTTTTAAGGATTAAATAGTTTCGAAACAAGGGAGAAATATTCAATGCATAAGACATGCTTTGCTGCATCGTTGATATTCTTCTTATGATTTGATTGTAAACAAATAATAAAACAACCAACGTTGGAATTGAAATCTGTAACAGGGAAATGGAAATAAGAAAAATTAAAGTGAACGCGATCGCGCCGATTGCAGTATATCCAAATTTAATTTTCATCTGGTTGCTTAAAAATTTAATGTTATTGTCCATCACCTTGAATGAGATATCACGCTCTTGCTTGAGATATTCATGTGTAAGCTCATGAATTTTAGCTATTTTTATTCCTTCAAGAAAATTTGACAAATTGATTTGCCTGCTTCTGCTCAGATCAAGTTCTTGTTTTCCCATACCAGCAGAATTTGATTTTTTAAAAAAAATTGCTATCGAAATCACAGTAATTAGCGAAATGACTGTTAATCCCGCAGAAAGCATTAAACCAACAATCAAATACACCGAGTTTTTGATTATGTTATTAAATAAACTCAACGTATAAGTCGTTAAAGCAGAGATCTTCATCAACCCAACATTCAATACATACTCAGAATCTTTCAGTTTACTTTTTAGCAGGTATTCCCATCGCGCATTCACCAAGTTTTGGATTAAGCTTTCACGGCAGTATCTCTCAAAATTTTTCATAAATTTTATTTTTGTTAATTCAGCGAGATAATTGGTCATGGAGACTGAGCATATGATGAGGCAATAAACCGATAAGACAAAAGTGATTGGAATTTGGCCATCGTGCATCGGCAATTGTTGCCATAAACTGGATAACCAATTGAGATCAGAGCCGGACTTATTTTGGGCTAGCCAACCACTATAGCTTAACATTGGCACCAATGAGACCACTCCAATACCGCCCAGAAAGCTTGAAAGAATTACCATTGCTTGTGAAAACACAAGCTGGAATGGCGAATATTCATATAAAAACCTGATGAAATCGAGAAAGTCTTTATATTTTCCCGCATATTTTTTATAAAATTCAGCCATAAAACAACACTTAATTTTTTACCCGGTCTAATGCATAAGTACAAAAAATAGTATAACCCACGCCGTTTCCTCCAGTGATATAGTGTTTACCGCACCGCAACCATACGTGCCCTATGACCTCATCTCCTTCTCGCTTCATACCAAAATAAATCGTTGTGGGCATATTTTTGCGACGTAATAGCAAAAATGCTGCAACACTTTGCTGTAAACAGGCACTTTTCCATGGCAACAATCTATTTATTTTAGGAAACAGTTTTTGGCAACATTTTAGCCAATACAAATGGTCGAAGTCTTCATACAAAGTTTCGGCGTGTTTATGCCCAAACGACTTGGCATATCTGTTAAACGGATATAACCAGGTAATGATTCTTGATACTATCAGGTAATAAACAATAAGCACAGCAACATGAACTCGTGTTTTTCCCTTGTCCAATAAAACCAGAAAAAGATGGGCATATCTTATTTTCTTTATTTCAGTCAATTGTATTATCCAATTCTGCTTAAAAACTATGACAGCGAATGATTATAAATTCTTTATCTATGAACAGACTTTGATTAATTTATGTTGAACCATTTGTTGTATAAACGCTTTAATATCATTAAAGCAGGTATCGAAATCAACCTTATATATTTCCATAAGCCCAGAAACAAGTTGGCTCACCGTTTTTTTTGATTCCAGCAAATTCCATATTTTGTAACCTACGGAATTAACTACCAAATAATGACTCGCTTCTTCATCAAGCAGGATCAAGTCCTCATCAACGCTGGAAAAAAACACCAAGTCATAGCGTTCTAATATTGTATTGGTTTTATATTCGAATTGATATTTGTGTTGTTGTAAATGGTTACTCATCGAGATTATCTCCAGTAAGTAATAATCAATACAGATCATTTAGGTAGTTGATAAAAAATGCTGTGCTTAAAGCTGGGACCAAATGCATATTAACGTCTTGAAAATTTCTTGATTGCGGACTAATGGGATGATTAGCAAATAAATCCAAAAGGTATTTTTTAGGATAAATTTCCCAAATGAGAGGGTGTTTCTCTGCAATATCTGCCAAAAGCCTTCCCCAGGCATGACCATATTTATTGAATTGATAGTACCAATCTGCTGCCTGTTCACCGCGATAGGGATTATGGCGGATCTCAGGGGGCACAAGCCCTTCCAGAGCATCTCTCACCAATAAGCGCCTTTTTAATTTAGGCAATCGCCTGATTTCAAAATATTTGTTACCTCCATGATAAACCCATTCAGGAAGATCATAGCAAAACTGGACCAGATCCAGGTTACTTGTTGGGTCAATCACCTCTACCCCAAACCACAAATAGATGGAACGCATGTAACTTCTTGTTTCCAACCTGTTCTTACCTCTCAGGAGAGAATAATGGGGCTCTAAAAAATTTTTTTTCATCTCATTGAGATCAGTACGATTTTTTTTCAGGTTTAGCGAGCCAGATTTTATAAATTGCTTGCCTAATTTCATATGGTATTTTAAAAGATGCCGCGTAAATTTTACACGCTGATTCAGATAGTTGCCCAATGTCACTCCCTTCCATGAAATGGATCCATTCCCCTGTTCACCATTTAAAAGAATCCTGCAGTTTTTGGCTGCTGCCATTTCCAATCCTGCCAATATCCATTCCATATTGAATACCGCTTTGAATGGCTGATCTAAATAAGGATAAAAGACTTGAAGTTTATCAAAAATACTCAAGTCTTCAGAGCTTTGATAAACTATTGTTTCAATATTGTCATAGTAACGGCATGCGCTTTGCACCCGATCTAATTCATGATATTTACATCCTTTCCGATGACTATCGCCCGACAAATATTTAGGAATCGCGGTATATGCCATAAGAGTTTTATTTTCTTTGGCAAGTTGCAAGGCAGCAATCGAAGCAATGGATGAAGAGTCTAAACCACCGCTGTAATGGGCCATGATTTCTGCGTCAGTCCGGATACTTTGTCTGATACTTTGCTGAATCTCATTTCTGAATGCACTATAGTAGTCTTCACGCGATTGGCATTGTCCTGTCTGTTGTGTCTTACGGAGGTCCCAGTATTGTTGCTCTTGTAAATTTTGGTCGCTAACAATCATATATCTGGCAGCCGTCAGTTTTTTAACCGATTTCAGGCAAGTTTCCTGACCTATTTTCTGTTTTGCCGCAAGCTTATGGAAAGCGCCATGATTCACCGCTAAGGAGTCATGAAAAACTTTGAATGTATTGAATGTATTGCTAAATATAAAGTATTTACCAGGCACAAACAGATAGTAACAGCAACAAAAATTAAAATGATCAATGGCAATAAACAGCCGTTTTTTGCGTAAGTCATAAAATACAAGGAAAAAATTCCCTGCTAAATAATTCACACATTTTTCACCCCATTTTAAATATGCACGGGTTGCCAGGTATAAATCCGAATTTTTGGAGCTAACTCCTAACCAATTTGCCAAACTGGAATGATTAGTTAGATAAAGATCGCCGTTGGCAATTACACCCGATTCCTTATCATGATATGGAGCTGTTTGTAAGGCGCATTCGGGAGTAATAAAGCGCTGTGTGCTCGCCGTAGCATAAAAATCATTATAATAAAGTTCGCTATGATCCGCTCTCCAAACCGGGCTATTAAATTTGGCTCGTTCTAATAACTCTCGATCAAATGGTTGCCCGTCAAAACGCAGAACTCCATACAAAGCATTCATGCTATATCCTAAGATAAAAAATAACTACTAATGTTTGTGCTGCTTAATTTCCAACCAGCCAAAAATGTAACTACCGCAACAGCAAAACTAATAAATTCGTTGCCGGTAGTAGCAAGCTCCATTTCTACTCTAAGCTTTTCATTAAATGTAATAAAATTTGTTCGCCATCATACGTAATATTCTTCTTTTCGAGCGATATGTGCTTTTTGAATGGTAAATTAAAGAAATCAGGGCTTTTCTCGTTAAAGAGTTGGGTAGTAAACCTGCATTACCGCTTTCTGTAAACACACTTGGAAATATTCTCTCCGCACAATAAGTCGCCATTTGATACTCTGTCTGTATGGAAAGATTATTAACCAATTCAACAATTCTTCTGCTGTCATCCTGGCTGAGCAAGGTGGAATAACGGGCAAAATCATAAAGCCAGTGCAAAGATTCAAATCCATGATTCGCTCCATGTACAGCGACATACAGATACTCGTCAATAGGGGACAGGGTATAAAATAAATTTTTTCCCCCCACCAAAATCGGCACTTTATTGTTCCAATAAAACTCAAAAGGCTGATTGAATTTATCTTTCCATCTAAACAAACGCCAGTGGAGTTCGATTTTAATACCATATTTTTCAGCCACGTACGAAACATCCTTTAGTACTCGATGTTTCTTTAGCTTATTAACGTCATGTAAGAAACTGTATTTATCCCGAATGATTCCATTTTCAAAAAACACTTCATCTGCCTGTTCCAAGTGCTGGGGAGAAATATATAAATCGATGTCGCATGACTGACGAATCAAAGGGTCTCCAAACAATTTTTGCGAGAGTGGTAGTCCTTTCAGGTGAATAACCGGAATATTGTATTGCTGAAAAAGCTCGTTGATTTTGATGGACAAAAATAATTTCCTAATGGCCCTGTCTCTATTTTCCTTTAAAACGAGCTTAAAGTTAGCGAGTTGAGAAGCAGGAATACCATAGTGCTCCCTTAAAATGGTATAAACCGAATTGGTCAGGCGCATTCTTTGTGCTGTCTTTAGGATTTCAGGTGCTGAAAATGAAGTCAAGGCGGTTTCATTCGTGTTTAAAATATCAATAAGGTTGCCATATTCCATTAATTATCCTAAAGGCTTGATTGCTGGCGAATCTAAAAAATAGAAAAAGGGTAATTTGTACTTTACTTATAAAGAACCCTTTTCTTTTTAACCACCTGAACTGCTGCTTGAGGAAAGGCCGCTTTCACTACTGCCGTCCTGAACGTCAGCTTCCTCAGTGCTAGCGCTAACACTGTCTATTGGTATAGCACAAACCTCAGGCTGCTCCCAATTTAACTTATCCATCATCTACTCCTGTATTTCAGACTACTAAACGGCCGCCATTCTAAAATAATTTTTCAAGGCACGCAAATATCAGAAAAAATAACATTATGGATCTAACCAAAACAAGGAGGAATTTCTCTACTGCCATCTTTGATAACTATCAAGGATCATGGCATTTCATACCTATGAGAAAATCTTTTGAACAAGTTTTAGTTATCCCTCATATAAGTTGATTATGAGGGATAATAAGTAAAACTCTTTTTATTGAATTACCGGGAGTTGGGGTGCAGCGGTTCGCTTTGGCCCAGGAGTAGATTTTTGAGAGGTATCCTTTGACGCATAGCTTTTTTGTTGCGGCTGGGATTGATTGCTAGCGGTGGTTTGTCCTCCACTGGATGGCATGCTATTTTCCTGGTAAGAATACCCTCTTTCTTGAGGGCTTGTCCCGTCAAAATAACATCCTGATACCCCTAAAGCAAAGAGCGCAATGAGGCCATATCTCCATTTTATCGTTTTGTAATTTATCATAATTAAGCTTCCTGCATTCGTTAATTAAACAAAATATCAATTGAAATGAATTATTGTAACTATTTGAAAACACTTTGGATTTTTGCCATTTTTGTAAAACAGATAGAAATCCGTTTTTTGATCTCAATTAATAAGTAATGTTTTTCTGTTTTTACAAAAATAACCAACGCCCACAATAAATATAATGTAAAAAAGGAGAAATAACCATAAAAACGAAGTATCCCTGCATTAATAAGGAGGATATCACAAATATAAACTGCCAAGATGATTTGCATTTCTTTCCAATAAACGCGAGTTATGGATTAATATAGGTCATTATCTTGTATCGTTCGGGCTGACGAGGCATTTAGGCTGTCTTGAAGCCTTGCCTGAAATTTGATGTTTGGTACCAAGGCTTCGAGACGATGCTTACGCATCTCCTCAGCCCAAACGAATACTGGATATCGATTGCTTCTTATATAACCCTTATCTATAACTCCCGTTAATAAGAGAAAATAACTTGATTGTAGAAACCACCATTTTGCTATTTTACCTTATCCGCTTATAATCAACTCATTTCACCATGACAAAGGACTACCATGATTTACCCTAACATCCTGGCCACTATAGGCCATACTCCCGTTGTAAAAATTAACAGGCTTGGAAAAGATCTGGAATGTGAGCTGTATGCCAAATGCGAATTCTTTAATCCTGGCGGCTCCGTAAAAGATCGTATTGGCTATGAAATGGTAGTAAAAGCAGAAAAGGAAGGGAGAATTAAACCGGGAGATACCTTGATCGAGCCTACTTCCGGGAACACCGGCATAGGTATAGCCCTGGCAGGCGCTGTATTAGGCTACAAAGTGATTATTACCATGCCAGAAAAAATGAGCCAGGAAAAGCAATCCGTGCTCGAACGCCTGGGAGCCATCATTTATCGAACGCCAACAGAAGCGGCGTATAATGATCCAGACAGTCATATTTCTCTGGCTAAAAAATTACAAGCTGAAATCCCTAACTCCCATATCCTTGATCAATACGCGAACCCCAATAACCCCAATGCCCATTATTTTGGGACCGCTCAGGAAATTATTGACGACTTCGGAAAAGATTTACATATGGTTGTTGCTGGCGTTGGGACAGGCGGAACAATTACAGGCATTGCCAAACGCCTTAAAGAATTTAACCCTGCCATCAAAATCATTGGAGCAGATCCCGAAGGCTCAATTCTCGGTGGCGGCACAGAAATCAAATCTTATCATGTTGAAGGGATAGGTTATGATTTCTTCCCTGATGTGCTGGATAATACGTTGATTGATGCCTACATAAAAACCAATGATGCGGATTCTTTCCGTACTGCCAGACGCCTCATTAAAGAAGAAGGACTGTTAATTGGCGGCTCATGTGGAGCAGCGATGTGGGCCGCATTGCAAGCAGCCAAATCCTTAAGCAAAGGACAAAAATGTCTGGTGATTTTACCCGACTCTATCCGTAATTACATGTCCAAATTTGCCAATGATGAATGGATGAAAGAAATGGGCTTTCTTTAATTGAAAGCCATAAAAAACTATCGTATTGCTATTTCATCAAAAAATGATCGTTGACAATCCGCTTTGAAAAAATGATCCGGATTGCCAACACACTTTAACCAACAGACATGGATACTGAAGAAGGTCGATTTTCTAAATGATCAAACAATTGATCAACATCGACCTGTCTGGCACTAATCCATCCAGCCAGCGCAGAAGCCAATAACTGATTGACTCCATCCTTGTTTTCACCGGAATAATCAGGAATAACCGGCTTGTCAGAATCTTCTGATAACCTGGAAAAAAATTCTGCTGAGTCAACAACTAAGCCTTTTTCTGAAGGTAAAAACTTGATGTAAAGATTGATCATCCTCTGGGTTGTTATTTCGCCTAATTTAAGCATGGTTAGGAAGTTCTGATGCCATTGTTTATAGGTCTGTAATAATTTTTTATTATCAGACGCAATTAAATCAACCATATCAGCGATAGTATCTTTCCCACTTGTATTGGAGCTTTCTACTGGTTTGGGGGGGCTTACTGCCAATTGCCCTACATAAACAAAATCACCTTTATTTTTCACGGCAGGGAAATACCTGTTATTTTGCTGGACCTGAATGGTTATCCCGGGTTTTGCACTATTCAGATTATCCCCAACATACACTTCACGTTTCCTCAATTCCTTGCCATTTTCCACAACAGATAAAGTGATGTTTGTACCAATTACATGAGAAAGGGCTCTCAAAGCACTGGCTGGGAGAGGAGTAGATGGTTGACGTAACAATGATTTTGGCGTGTCGCGGTCGAATTCAGCAAAGATATCACGATAATTGAGAGGTTTTGCATAAATCTCATCTATAGCCAATTGGCGTAATACATAAGCAAAACATTCGACAATTTCTGACTTCCGTGCCCCATTAATCAACATACTCATGCGTTCGGAGGGGGTCAAATAAGGTTGGCTGGGAATGTATTTTGGAAAATGAAAGTAGAAACGCTCCAGTATTTTTTTCAAAGTATCATCATTAATGCGTGGGGATCTCTTAAAATAATCAATTAAAGCAACTGCAGCCGCATGAAACTGCTCTCCGCCCACATTAATAAAGCTTTGCTGTACTTGCGAACTATTAGTTTCTGCTTTAAAGAACCTAGCTCTTGGCATAATGTTCTCCTATCCCAACTTATATCTTCATTCTAATCAATCCAGATTAAGGAAATATTAACAAAGTTTTTACAGTCTACTGAAACTTTTAACGCAGGGCGTTTCTCTTGACCACATCATTTTTAAACCACCGCTCATTTTCATATAATGCCATTGAGCTTCGATTATTTCTGCAAACCGACAACTCGTCTCAGTGGATTTTAATAATAAAGAAAGTATATGCCGAGTATATTACATTCAAGCATAAATAATGCCAACTTTATGAGGCATGACTATACTGTACCCATCTAGAATTTATGGAACTAATAACGAAAATTGAGTGAGAATTTTAGGCAAAAATTGCCGTTTCCAAAATAAAGTTATGGATATAATATAATATGGAACATCATAATTCTAAATTCACAGCCAAAGAGGCAAGATGCATCAAAGGATATTATTAGCTCTCTTGTATAAACTGATTATTTTGTTTTAGGCAAAGTGCAAACATAGAAACGTTTGCAACGCGGCAATAAAATGAAAAGGATAGATTATGCGAGAGGTCTATTTGAAGATTCTCTGACTATGAATTTAGTAAGGAGAGAGGCATGGAGCATTATCAGGAAGATGACTTGGCTCGCATTAAAGAGTTGCTGAGACATACTGGAGAATTTATTGCCTATTTTGAGTTTGTCGAAGCGAAAATGATGGAATGGCGAGAGGAAATTGAGCAACAGGCTGGGCGAGTTCTACATATCGCTCAATCACTACAAAATGAATTAACTTCAATGCAAAACCTTATTTCTCAATCAGGAGTAACCCATTTTAAAATAAGTGCTGAAAAGGCACTGGCTCAAGGCGAAACACATTTACATTCTTTAGAAAGAACTTGCAATCAATTTACCCAAATCTTCCAACAACAACAAGAAAGGCTCAATGCCCTAACAGAAAACTGCATTGATAGAATCGAAAGGCATACTGGTCAAGCAACTCAAACACTGACTATGCAACTATCTAAATACGATGTTCAACACTTTCATCGCATCGCTAACGAAAGCTGTGACCATGTCGACCGAGTTGCAAACGATGCCATAAACAAAAGCAATAAAATGCTTAATATGCTTCAATTCAAAGTAGGTCTTTTTGCCATGTTAATCACCGTACTCACTGCCTTCGTGATAGTCATTTACCTTAATGATGAAATGCCTTGGGAAATGCATCACCAAGCCATGAGTGAACGCCAGGCTGGTAAAGTTCTTCTTCAAGCATGGCCAAAATTAAGTCAAAAGGAAAAGGCAAAAATCTTGAATGAAGATGGTCTGAAACCAGGATAATACTGTGCTTGATTTCATATCGTCAAAAACGCTTTTTTTATGCCTTATTCTGTTTCTCATTCTTTTTTGGCTTTGTTTTGATAAGGCAAGAAAAGAGTTGCGCATTAACCGATGGCAAAAAAAACTAAATTTAAAGCATCATGCTCAAATTTTTCATCTCCTGTACGGTGATGTTAATGGCTTCATGATTTCCCAACAAGCAAGAAAGAATCGAGATGCAATAGAATATGTGTATGGGGAAATTGAGTTTTTACCGTTCACTGCTTTATTATCAATGGTCAATATTGATCACAATACTGTTTTTTATGATCTTGGCTCTGGAACTGGTAAGGCTGTTGTCGCCTGCGCTATGGTATATCCAGTCCATAAAAGTGTAGGTATCGAATTGTTCCCTAACTTACATCAATGTGCTTGCGAGCGTCTCCAGAAATTGGCGGCTATGGAAGGCTATACAGAGAGCAGCAAAAAAGTCTCATTTATATTGGGTGATTTTCTAACCGTTGATTTATCTGAGGCGACCTTAATATTTATTAATTCAAGTACCTTATTCGGTGCAACCTGGGAAGCCCTTAACACCCGTCTCAATAGCCTGCCACAACTTTCAACCGTCATTACTACTAGCAAAACCTTATCATCCAGTCGTTTTAAATTAGTTACTCGCGCTAAAATACAAATGAGTTGGGGTGTAGTTTTCGCATTCATTCATAAGAAAGAAAACTAATTTTTACTAACCAGCTTGAAAACATTGAATAATTTTTTACCCGAACTATACTTATAAAATCAAATGGGAAATTGTCAGCGCCTGATGTGTCTTGGTAGCAGACATTAGGCCAGTTGCTCAGCTCGTGGAGTTTATTTTAGTATCGGCCACCCGTGTTTCAAGATACAAAGCGAATAGAAACATAGGCAACCAAGCTAAAATAATAGAGGATGCAATCGGTCTATTAAATACGCGACAAAACGAGGTGAGTATATGATTAAATCCGAACTCATTGAACACATCGCTGCTCGAATGACGCATCTTACTGAAAAGCAAGTAGCCGATGGCATCAACAGAATACTTGAATTAATGAGTGAAGCACTTATCCATGGCCAAAGAATAGAAATTCGTGGCTTTGGCAGTTTTTCTCTTCATTACCGACCACCGCGAAATGCTCATAATCCTAAAACGGGTGAAAAAGTAGTAACAGAGGCAAAATACAGTCCTCACTTTAAACCTGGAAAGGAATTACGAGAGCGAGTCAATTCGTCGCGAGCCAAGTTCCCACTTTTGGATAAAGATTAAATTTTATTTTTCATCCTAAGTGCGTGGTAGTGTAACCCCGGTTTGTCCCTGGTACTTTCCGTTTCGATCACGATAAGAAACAGCACAAACCTCATTAGCCTCTAAAAACAGCATTTGAGCAACTCCCTCATACGCATAAATCTTGGCTGGCAAAGTGGTCGTATTGGAGAACTCGAGAGTAACATGCCCCTCCCATTCCGGTTCCAGAGGAGTAACATTCACTATAATCCCGCAACGAGCGTAAGTGGATTTACCTAAGCATATCGTTAATATATTGCGGGGTATACGAAAATATTCGACAGTTCTTGCCAAGGCAAACGAGTTGGGGGGAATAATGCAGACATCAGACTGAACATCTACAAAGCTATTTTCATCAAACGCCTTGGGATCAACAATCGCTGAATTAATATTCGTAAAAATCTTGAATTCATTCGAACAGCGAACATCATACCCATAACTGGAGACGCCATAAGAAATAATCCTACCATTTTGGTTTTCTCGCACTTGACCGGCCTGAAATGGAGAAATCATCCCATGCTCAAGGGCCATTTTCTCTATCCATCTGTCTGATTTGATTGACACGATATTCCTCTTTTCTTAAAAAGATAGATTTCTATCATAAAAGTCAATGAAACGAAAGTTTGTTTTGGGAAATTATACAGAATAAGATGATTGAAACTTCGATAAAAGCCCTCATTTTAAAAAAATACTGATACCACAACCTGTTGTGGAATAAAAAAACTCATCACCATATTCTCATATCCAATGGCAGCACTCTATACACTTAGGTATATTTGGGGCTTATGCCACTGTTCAAGGTCTATTTTTTCTTGCCGGCCATGGAAGTTAATATATCACCTATCTCCATTGGCATAGGGAAAATTATCGTTGAATTGTTATTAACCGCTATAGTGGCTAAAGTTTGCAAATATCTTAGCTGCATTGCCTGGGGTTGCTGGGCTAGTACTTGAGAGGCTTGTAATAACTTTTCCGAAGCTTGCAGCTCTCCCTCCGCATGGATGACTTTCGCTCTCCTGTCTCTTTCCGCTTCAGCCTGTTTGGCTATTGCCCTTATCATACTTTCATCCAAATCCACCTTCTTGATTTCAACATTTGAAACTTTGATTCCCCAGCTTTCTGTTTGGGCATCAAGAATTTTTTGCACATCACTATTCAGTTGCTCACGTTCAGCCAACATATCATCCAAATCATGTTGACCTAATACTGATCGCAATGTGGTTTGCGCCAATTGGCTGGTTGCTTCAAAATAATTTTCTACCTGGATGATTGCATTTTCAGGAACAACAACGCGAAAATACACCACAGCATTGACGCGTACAGAAACGTTATCTCTTGAGATAACATCTTGACTGGGTACATCCATGACTATGGTTCGCAAATCAACACGTACCACTTGTTGAATAATTGGGATAATGATTATCAATCCCGGACCTTTAACGCGCCAAAACCGACCCAGCATAAAAACCACCCCACGCTCATATTCCCGAAATACCTTGAACATTGAAGCCAGTAGCAAGCCTATCGCTACCAGTAATATAACCAGAAATGGTCCCATCTCATTCTCCTTAATCCCTTTCATTCAACATGGAATAACCAACTAATAAACCGACTGATCTTCCTCCACTTCCAACAATAATCCTGATGCTCGCGTGACTTTAACACTTTTATTTGCCGCAATGGGCGAGCTTGAATGGACATTCCAAATCTCTCCCTTAATTACAGCCTGGCCTTCCAGATTAATGTCTCCTAACGCTCTGCCTTTTGCACCCACCAACGTTTCCAGGCCATGTCTTATTTTTTGGTTTCGAGATTTAATTAACATCCCCAGAACCAAAACAAAAATCAATATATTCAGAACTGCCATAGCCCAAATTGCTGACCACGCTATCTGAAAAGCCAGGTGCTCCGTGTTCATCAGCATAATGGAACCCAAAATAAAAGAAACAGTTCCTCCTACACCTAACGCTCCAAAACTTGGGGTAAATGCCTCGGCTATGACAAATAAAATACCTAAAATAATCAAGCCCAAACCCGCGTAGTTTATAGGCAACAGCTGCAGCGCATACAGCGCAAAAAGCATTGAAACTGCGCCAACCACTCCAGGTAAAACATAACCTGGATTCACCAATTCAAAGAAAATTCCATAAATTCCAAGTAGCAATAATAAATAAGCCACTGTAGGGTTGGTAATGACTGATAGAAAGCGGGTTCTCCAATCTGGATTGATTACTTGAATGTCAGGGCTTTCGGTATTAATAGTTATTGTCTTGTTATTTTGACTGACTTTTATTCCATGGATTTGAGACAATAAATCATCTCTATTTTTTGCAATATAATTGACCACTCCCTTGCTGAGGGCTTCATTCGCTGTTATGGATTTACCTTCTGTCACTGCCTTTTCAGCAAAATCAGGATCGCGTCCTCTTAGTTGAGCAAGTGACCTTATTGTAGCGACAGCATCATGAGTTACCTTATTTTCCATGGTTGATTTTTTTTTCTCATCTTTTTCACCTTCACTGAATCCTGTGCCAAGGCTGACAGGACTTGCAGCCCCCATTTGAGTGCCAGGTGCCATAGCCGCTATTGTACTCGCATACATTAAATAAGTTCCTGCACTCGCAGCCCTTGCTCCAGTAGGACTTACATAAGTCACTATGGGCACATCAGAAAGTAAAAATAACTGAATGATATTTCGTGTTGAATCATATAAACCACCTGGTGTATCGATTAAAATCACTATCAAATCAGCATCTTGAGCGCTTTTAATACCTCTTTCCATATAATCTACTGTAGCAGGCCCAATTGGTCCTTTTATATTCAATTCTACAATTTTTGCTGCAAATGAAGTTTGCAATCCAATCAAAAGGAACAAGGTAAGGAATATAAAAATACAGCTTGTTTGCATTAATTTACTCAGTCCCTTTTCACACGTTACTGAGGCTGGGGATTGTTTTGTTGCAACAGAATCTGAATCCTCATGAACTGAATCAGATAGTCTTCTTTTGAATATCATTCCTTGCAAAATTCTTTTTACCACAGCCAATTTGCAGAAAAAATTATTGAGTTTGTGCAGTCCCTCTTGCCTGACGCAATCCCGATGCATTTTTACATCCCTTTAAGAGGTAGTTATAAAATAAAAGATAGCACAGGTTGAAAAAAACAAAGGGGCTGGTCACGTCAATTCAGTATTATCAAAGTGAGTTGAACTGGGCAGGATACTTACCCCGCATCCGGTGTAAGCAGCCCCCTAAACACATCAGCTTGTAACCGATTGAATTGTTACAAGCCTGCTATTTGAATGGAAATAATTTAGAAATAAACACCAATTTGGGCTGAAACAGTATCGGCAGATTTTCCTGTACCCAAAGTCGGAAGATTAACAAAACCTTGAGGTGCAGCACCATTAGCGAACTGAGTAAGTCCATAATCAATATCATGCCTGTACTCAATACTCTCGACTGTGTCTTTCCAAATGGAAATGTTAAACACTCCGACATAGCGTCGTTTAGGTAGATTCAGTGCTAATGCTTCTTTTGTCCACTGATAACCAACTCCTATGGAGGCTGGTCTGTTAAAAGCCATAAAAGTCATACCGAGTTCTGCTTGGGCAGCTTGGGGTCTGGCACCTTGGCCATTAAAACTTAAATCCTGGGGTCTAAAACTTTGTATGGCACCAACCCATTCCAAAGTCAGATTATAACGATCATACCCTACGTGACCGTGGACATCAGCTGCTTTTGTTTTTCGAACGTTTTCATTACCGTTTGTTATGGAGCCAAAACCACCAAACGTTGTTCCTACGTTGGCGCCTGTGCTTTGCATACCGCCGGCATCTGCAATAGAGCTAATGAAACCGCCCCCTACCTCACCATTGATGTCATTATCAAATCCGAAAATATACCCTAAATTAACGCCTCCGACTCCTGAGCGACCCAATGTGGTATCACTTCTGTAGCCATAGACAGCGCCAAAAGGACCGGTATCAGCCTGAGACTTATAGCCAAAAATGACAGGCCTTGTTTTGGTCCTTGCTAAATTCATTGTCACAGGGGAACTGACCATTGCACTGGAATAACGGCCAAAAGGAACATAGACTTGTCCTGCTGTAAAATACAACGGGCTCTTATCCAAATTACCAATGTTCACGAATCCCATATTCAAATTAAATGCCGAGTTATTAACCCGCGGGCCAATTGCGGGAGGGCTTTCATCATAGGCAATTGCAATATAAGCTTCGACATTTTCATTCAATGCAGCAGCAACGTCCAGCTCACTTGAGCCTAGCGTGATATCACCATCCGTATTAGTTGATCGAAATGGATTATTAAATGTCGCTGCTGGTTCTGCCTTACCACTTAATGAAATAATTGGCATATTAGGGATAGGGTAGCCTATTTTTTGGTAGGCTCTGTATAAACGGCGTCGCTGCTGCATTAAACGTACATCTCGGTTAATACTGGAAATGTTTACTATATAATCAGAGCCATCAAACGCAGGCCGGTCTCCTAGGAATGGCGAGCTTACTACAGGAGTCCCTGCTATATAAGTAACCACTCGGTTATCGGCTATCAATGCTGTTGGATAAAAGCTTATTGACTCTGGGTGGGCATCAGGCGCATGGACTTCGACTTTGGATGAGTGATATTTTTCTTCTATTGCAGCCCCTGATTTAACCGTCGGCTTACTCTGTGGTTCTGCAGGCTTTGCGGCGGCCTGTTGCTCGTGCTTTTGCTGAGAGCTTTTATGATTTGCTAATTGTTTTTGTAATCGGTTGAGTTGGGCTTGTAAATCTTCTGCTTGATGCTGTAATCGTTGAATTTCACTTTTCAGTTGTTGATCTTGATCCGCATATAATGGCGATGATAAACAAGCGAGGGCCAAAATAATTTTTTTAAACTTCATGCGGGGTACTCCTGTTTATTATTTTTACATCCTAAACGGATAGCCACCGGATTATAGCGCGGCAATTACTGGCTGGCTATAGGATCACTCCGCTAAAATTTAAAATAAATTGATTTATTTGTATGCATTTATAGTTTATTGTCTATACATCAATAAATTAGGGGTTTAGTTGGTTAAACTTAGAATGGATTACCGTGATTATATTTTTTGTTAAAGAATTTTTTTCAAGATTTTTAAGCAGTATTTTAAAGCAATGCGTTCGTCGATGACGAACGCATTTAAGTAAAGGACTTCGTTTAGGCATTACCAATATATTTTGCGCCAATATATGGTCCATAGAGTCCATAATCACTATTGGTTACTGGGTTTGCCATGTTTTGCAGGAATTGTGTATGCAGGGCATTAAAATAGTTCATTACCTGATAACCACCCTCAAGATTTAATACTCCTTGGGCCATATTGTAAGCATAATTTAATCCAAGCTTAGCTTCCAGACTGGGAACTATCGTTCTTTTATTTGCATAGATGGATCGCACTACTGCGCCAGAAGAGCCTGTAGGCAATGCAACATAGCCGATGTTGTATTTACCCTTACCGTATAGAACTGAAGCCGCTCCATTCGCAGTGACACTCAATGCATTGGTTAGGGCATAGGCATAATCGATTCCTACAACAGGTCCTACCCCTTTATAATCAGTATTATCGAATAGGTTGACTCCGCCTAGCTGAGGAAACGCACCAAAATAATAGTTCGTATTATCAATTTCAATATTGGCGTACTGTAAACCACCATAGAATCGCATATCCTTCACCAAGCCAAAATCAGCATGTTGCCCCATCACCAGGTTCACTTGCTCAAATCTGTTTTTGTATATTGCGCTAAATAACCGTGGGAACGCTAATGCAGGCGGCAATGGAGGGATATCAATTCGCCCGACAAGACCGCTAGGATTTGCAAAATCACTGTAGTGAATCCATGTAAGAGTCACATCATTACCAGTATTAAAGTGATAAGAACCCTCTAATCGGTATCCCCAATCCCAACCCTGATCATCATCATATCTTGTAGGGGCTACGTGAACTTGTCTATAAGCCATATCGGCATCATAAACTGGTTTTAGATAGAGTGCCTGCACACCTAAATCCCAACGTTTTGCTTCACAGGGAACAGTGACATTACCAGGCGTACAAACAGGTCCCATAGTTCCTGCCAATGCATAACCACTTGCAGCCAATCCCAATAGGGCTAAACTTGTCTTTTTCAACATATGGACTCCATTTCAAAAAAAAAGCCCATCATTTTGGTGATGGGCTCAAAAAGAACTTAATTACTTAATAAATTACACATTACCAACATACTTCAAGCCAATGTAAGGACCAGAAGCTGCGAAATCAGTTTCAAGACCATTAGTAGCAGTATTGTGCATAGCGTTGAAGTAGTTAAACCACATGTAACCAACGTCTAAAGTCAAATCGCCTTGAGCCATTGCGTAAGTGTAGTCAGCGCCAAGCTTAGCTTCCAACTCAGGAACGATGGCATTTTTAGAACCAGTAACGAAACCTATTCCATCATAGAAATCGCTGGTACCAACCAGAATAGCAGCAGCTCCTTTAGCATAAATACCAAAGCCATTGCCAAATACATAGTTCATGTCTAAACCAGTGCGAGGACCAAAGCCGTTGAACTTGGAGTTGAATCCGTTAAACGCAAAGTTATTGAAATAACGGTTCACATCAGCTTCAATGCGAGCATATTGAACACCGCCATGGAAACGCATTTTCTTGTTAGCGCTGAAATCTACGAATTGACCTAGTTCAGCATTAACTGCATCCCACTTGTTGTTGTAGTTGTGCCAGTTAGCAAAATCAAACCAGTGATCACTGTCGTTATCAAAATGATACCAGTTCACATTGATGTCATTACCAGTATTGAAGTGATAAGAACCTTCTAATTTGAAGCCCCAATCCCACTCATGGTCAACATCATGCCAATGCCGCCAGCCACCAACTTGGGTGAAACCATTGTAGCCCCAATCAGCATCATAGATTGGTTGCAAATATAGTGCGGTGATACCAATATCCCATGCAGTTCTTTCGCAAGGAACAGTTACATTACCTGGGGTGCAAACTGGTCCCATGGTTCCAGCAAACACTGCACCGCTTCCTAAGGCGAGTACTGCCACTGCTGTTTTTTTCAAACTAAACATGCCTTGTCTCCACTTGTTTATTATTGAGTTTCCATTTTATTGATAACTCACCATTTGGAGTTGTCAATAGCACGCATCGTCGCTTAGGTTCGAAGCATGCAACGATATGAGTATCTGCAGTGATTTTAAATAAGTCAAGAAAATTTATTAAAAATTCCAATATTTTCATAACGATATAACTAAATTTGAACAGTATCTATATTTTTTTAACATTATTATCATGTCTCTTTCAAATGAAATTTGTTGACCAAGAAGGGGGTTTTCGAGGATGAAATGCCATCATGAAAAGATACTTTTTTAATCACAAAATTTATTTTTTTATCAATGTCACAACAACACGTCTGTTAGCAGCTCTCCCCTCGTCAGTATCATTCCTGGCTATCGGTTGCAGAGCTCCTACCCATGTTATTGATAGTTTTCTTTGAGGTACTCCAAGCCTAATCAAATAATTTTTCACAGACTCTGCTCGATATTGTGAAATGGCATTATTGTAACCTTTACGGCCGCTATCGTCAGCATGACCAATAATCTTAATGGCATCAATTTGTACATCAGCATCCACGTATTGGGCAATCCGTCGTAATTGCACTTTATCAGCATCAGACAATAACTTACTATCCACCCCAAAATGAAACACGCTTTCTTTTACATCCTCATAGTTGAAAGGCAACAGGCCACTCAGACAACGTTGATATTGTGAATACACTTTTTGAAACCGAATAGGTGAGAGTGTAACCGTAGTGCGAAATCCTTCCTCTGATAAATAGTTAAAGCTTGCCTGATATCCTTGCGATAAAAACGTCAATAATTTTAAAGCGGGCTGTCGATTTAAAAATAGTCCATACTCCCCGGGTTTAATATAAGTTCGGGTTACCAGATAAGATCTGGTTAATAACGGTTTCCACACTGGGGGACTTGCTACAATTTGAGCAGGTAAAACCCGTTGAACTTGATCCCATTTACGCAGAATGAAATGAGGGGATTGGGTAGCGTATTGCTCAAAGTAGCCAATACCATAATTTGGAATCGTCAATGACAAGCCACATCGAAGAGGATTGCCTGTCATACGCCAATTTTCTTCTCCCATAGGGCTTGCGTATTGGATAGAGGGAGCAGCAAAGACGACAGTAGTAATGAATAAAGAACTCATTGCAATAATTTTTGCCTTCTTGCATATAAAATGCTCTGAAATCATTTTTTGCTCATCCAAATTGCCTAATTCATGTTATTCTCTTTTATCGGCAATAATGCAGGAACCTTTATTATGCAAACTCTGATAATTAATCGCCCTGACGATTGGCATCTCCATCTCAGGGATGGAGAGTTTCTAACTCATACCGTCCAGGCGTCTGCCCAACATTTTGCCAGAGCGTTAGTGATGCCCAATCTCAAACCAGCACTAACCAATTTATCTGCAATTGAGAGTTATAGAAACAGAATCATTTCGGCCATTCCCAAACAAAACTCCTTTATTCCTTATATGACTTTTTATTTAAATGAGTCCGTCAAACCAGAAGAATTACAGCAAGCCGCCTCTCTTTCTTATATAGTTGGAGCAAAACTTTATCCAGCTGGAGCGACGACAAATTCTGAAGAGGGTGCTAAATCTTTGAAAGCACTCTACCCCCTTTTTGAAACATTGCAAGCGAATAATTTAGTCTTGCAAATTCATGGCGAAGTCACTCATAGCGATATTTTCGAGCGTGAAGCATTATTTATTGATGAATACCTGAAACCTATCGCCAAACATTTCCCCAAATTAAGAATCGTGCTGGAGCACATATCGACTAAAACTGCCGTGGATTATGTTTCTGAAGGGCCTGCTAACCTTACAGCAACAATAACTCCTCACCATTTGCTTTATAATCGCAATAAGCTACTCGCAGGGGGCATTAGACCTCATTATTATTGTTTGCCTATTTTAAAACACGAAAAAGACCAAAAGGCCTTACAAATTGCAGCGACAAGCGGAAATCCAAAATTTTTTGCCGGCACTGACAGTGCCCCTCATGCCATCAATGCCAAGGAAAATGCATGTGGATGCGCCGGTATTTATTCAGCTCCATATGCGGTAGCGCTCTACACGCAGATCTTTGATGAACTTAACCAATTAAAAAAACTTAATGATTTTCTTAGTCGATTTGGTGCAGAGTTTTACCAACTCCCTATTAATCAACAGCAATTGGAACTCATTAAATCACCTCAAACTATCCCCAACTCAATGCCATTTGGATCAACTCATGTTGTGCCTATTGCTGCTGGAGACACTATAAACTGGAGTATTAATGGTTTCTCGCAATAATATTCTAAGTAACACCATTAAAAATCGCTTTCGTGGCTTTTTGCCTGTTGTTGTTGATGTAGAAACTGCGGGAATAGACCCTCAAAAAAATGCTCTCCTGGAAATGTGTATTGTTTTATTGGATATGGATGAGCAAGGCTTGTTAAAAAAGGATAGTAGTTATTTTGAACATATTTTACCTTTCCCGGGTGCAGAACTGGATCAAAAATCACTGGAATTCAACCAAATAGATCCTTACCAGCCTCTTCGTTTTGCAGTAGATGAACAAACTGCCCTTGAACGATTATTCAAACCCATCCATGACTTGCTAAAAAAAACCCGTTGCCAAAGAGCTGTTTTAGTAGGGCATAATGCCTGGTTTGATTTGTTATTCATCAAAGCGGCAATCAAAAGAACCGGGATAAAATCACCTTTCCATGCCTTCACTTGCTTTGATACAGCAACATTAGCGGGTTTGATTTTTGGAGAAACCGTATTGGCCAAAGCAGCTCAAGCAGCCGGATTACATTTTGACAGCCAGGAGGCGCATTCTGCTATTTATGATGCGGAAAAAACAGCTGATTTGTTTTGCCTTATGATAAACAAGTGGCGAATGCTGAACATCTGATATCAGAAAAACATAAATAGCCTGGATTACCTAAAACAGTAACCCAGGAGTTTGATAGAAATTTTCTTGTGTTATGCTTCACAATAAAACACAACAACAAAAGAATTCTATTTCCTCGCCCTTATATTACAAGGACTCGGAATGCTCAGACAAATATTCTGCAACACCTTTAGGAGATGCTTTCATGCCAGCTTGTCCTTTTTGCCAGCCAGCAGGACACACCTCACCATTTTCTTCAAAGAATTGAACTGCATCTATGATACGAAGAATCTCATCAATATTTCTACCTATCGGCAAGTCATTGACGATTTGTGAACGGACCATGCCATTCGTATCAATAACAAAAGCGCCTCGGAAAGCCACGCCAGCAACTGGATGCTCTACGCCATAGGATTGGCAAATACTGTGAGTCATGTCAGCTGCCAAAGTAAATCTCACAGGCCCTATTCCGCCATTTTTCACAGGCGTATTCCTATACGCATTATGGGTAAAATGTGAATCAATAGATACAGCAACCACCTCAACATTACGTCTTTTGAATTCTTCAATACGGTGATCAAGAGCAATTAACTCGGAAGGGCATACAAAGGTAAAATCCAGGGGATAAAAGAAAACTAATCCGTATTTGCCTTTCAAATGTTCGTGTAAATTGAATTTATCAACAATTTCCCCATTGCCCATTACTGCAGCCACAGTAAAATCAGGTGCTTTACGCCCAACTAAAACACTCATTCTATAATCTCCATTAGCGGTGGGTGAGTAAATCCCACAATTGTTATTAAAATTATGCCGCTACTGCATCACGCAACATAGGCTCTAACTCTCCTTGCTGAAACATTTCGGCTATGATGTCAGATCCTCCAATTAATTCCCCTTTCACATAAAGTTGAGGAAAGGTAGGCCAGTCAGAAAATTGTGGTAAAACTTGACGAATATCAGGATTGGCAAGGATATCGACATAGGCAAAGTCTACTCCACAAGCCTCAATACACTGAACTGCACGAGCGGAAAACCCGCATTGAGGCATCTTGGGAGTGCCTTTCATGTAGAGCATTATCGCATTTTCAGCAATTTGCTTTTTAATCTTTTCTAAAGTATCCACTATGCACCTTTTATAAAATAAAAAACCCAATTATGTCGAAAACCAAACAAGGTCGCAACTAATGATTCTATTGTGATAATCCTATCAATCTTTTTCTTATATTGATATTTTACCCTACCTTAACGATCAATAAAATACCAATTTAGTACTAAATGTGCCAAAAATCCCCACCTTGACGAGAATTAAAATCCACTATTTTGTAAAAGATTATTATACCAGCAGAAATGTATCCATGGCCAAGACTATAAAAATATTGAATCGCTCAGTAATGGCACATTGAATATCACACTTATCCTGATAAACTAAAGACTTTTAATCCTGGAGATTGATATGACTTTTACCCTGCCGCAATTACCTTATGCATTGGATGCACTGGCTCCTCATGTTTCCAAAGAAACCTTGGAATACCATTATGGTAAACACCATAACACTTACGTCACCAACTTAAATAAATTAATTCCCGGAACAGAATTTGAATCCATGACTCTGGAAGAGATCATCATGAAAGCTAAAGGCGGTATTTTTAACAACGCCGCTCAGGTTTGGAATCACACCTTTTATTGGCACAGCATGAGCCCTAATGGTGGAGGTGAGCCAAAAGGCAGGCTGGCGGAAGCCATTAATAAAAGCTTTGGTTCTTTTGCAGCATTCAAAGAACAATTTTCACAAACAGCTGCTACAACATTCGGTTCCGGGTGGGCATGGCTAGTCCAGGATCAGTCAGGGGCTTTAAAAATTATCAACACAAGCAATGCTGGAACACCAATGACTGAAGGATTAAATGCCTTATTAACTTGTGACGTATGGGAGCACGCTTATTACATCGATTATAGAAATAGGCGCCCGGATTATATTGAAGCCTTTTGGTCATTAGTTAATTGGGATTTTGCGAGCAGTAATCTGAAATAAAATAACAAGCTGGATTTGTTGCAATCCCTACCGGATAATTTTATGTTTATGGAGACATCATGAGTTTAATTACAAGTTACAGCCCAATGCCTGTAACCTTCACGCACGGAGAAGGCGTGTGGTTGTATGATGAGCAGGGGAAAAAATACCTCGATGGCTTAAGCGGGATAGCAGTTTGTGGATTAGGTCATGCACACCCTGATGTCACCCGTACCATACAGGAGCAGGCAGCCAGGCTAATACATACTTCTAATGTCTTTCATATTAAAGAACAAGAATTATTAGCCGCCAAACTCACTTCAATGGCACGAATGGAGCAGGTTTTTTTTGCTAATTCTGGAGCAGAAGCTAATGAAGCAGCCATTAAACTTACTCGTCTGTTTGGTCATAAAAAGGGAATTGAAACGCCTTCTATTATTGTAATGGAAAAAGCATTTCATGGTCGCACTATGGCCACCTTAACTGCATCAGGCAGTCGTAAAGTTCAAGCTGGTTTTGAACCCTTGGTCCCTGGGTTTATTCGTGCTCCCTTCAATGATCTTGATGCCATTCATACTATTGCGGCCAACAGAGAGGATGTGGTTGCAGTTATGGTAGAACCGATTCAGGGCGAGGGGGGAATTTATCCCGCAGAGGAAGGTTATCTGCGTGCATTGGCTAACCTTTGCGAGCAGAATGACTGGATGTTAATTTTGGATGAAATACAAACAGGAAATGGCAGAACAGGTAAGCTTTATTCTTGTATGCATTACGACATACAACCTGACATTCTTACTACGGCAAAAGGACTTGGAAACGGTATGCCAATTGGGGCTTGTTTAATGAGCAAGCGAGCTAAAGATTTATTTAAACCTGGAAATCATGGCTCGACTTTTGGTGGCAACCCTTTAGCTTGTGCAACGGCTTTGACTGTTCTGGAGGTCATTGAACGAGATAAGCTATGTGAGCGCGTCACTAAAAACAGTGCTTTGTTAATGGATAAATTAATTAGCAACCTGGGAGAGCATCCCCATGTAAAAGCTATACGTGGTAAAGGTTATATGATAGGAATAGAGTTGGACAGACCTGCAAATGACATGCGCGTCCTGGGTTTGGAAAACCAAGTTTTGTTCAATATTACAGCTGAAACAGTAGTAAGATTATTACCTCCACTTATTATCAGTGAAGATGAAATTGATGAATTGGTCAATCGAATAACTCGTACTATTAACCAGTTCACCAATCAGTAGTGAGAAGACAACTTTCTCTCAATTGAATAGAAATTGTTTTCTCCCTGGCTGTCTCGCAGTATGCTAAATTAATCTGGTATCTGACAACATGCTCCCTGGATTGTCCGGGAGCATGTGTGTGAGTTACATCAAAACACAAAGCTTTGCCCCTTGGCAACAAAACCTAAGAAACCATCCTTTTTGGCATTAGGCAATTTCCCTGGATTATAATGATATAGCCACATTTTTTTCTTTAAATGAGAGGGAAGTTTAACGAGCTCTGAATAGTGCGCATGTACCCCGCTTTTAGATTCTGTAGTTTCACAATCATGAAAAATAATATCTGATTCCTCATAAAAGGAAATTAACTGTACCGGACAACTTTGTGTGTCTGATGTAAAAAGGATGCGTGATTTATTATAGCTAAATATCAAACCAAAACTTGGCATCAATTCATATTCACTATAGTAATGGACTGTTTGTACCAATTTAAACTTTATTGATCGCCAAACAAAACCTTCATATTGTTTTACCGCCTTAACATCAAAAAAAGCGCTAAGATTTGCTCTCTCATGAGGCAAGGTGCTTAACCCGCCGGATAAACTTTTATCCCATAATTCGTTAATAATTTTATCAGAAGCGATTAAACAAGGTTTGTGCGAGAGATTAGGATCAAAATAGGTTATTAGAGCGAACCATTCCAATCCACCGCAATGATCATAATGCAAGTGGCTAATATAAATATTTTTTATATCTTTATAACTCAATCCTTGATCTCGTAATGAGTATTTGATATCTGTTCCTGCATCGATTAATAAAGTATCGTTTTCTAGCTCTAAAAGCACATTGGATTGATAATTTTCTGGCCCAATAGCAAAGGATGATCCGGAACCTAAAAAAGTAATTTTTAGAGTCATTGTACCCCCTGCCGTCACTCACGAAAATGTCCCGACCTTAAACCTGCTATCTTTAAGGTACTAATCCTTGCTACATGATAAAATCGAACTGTTAATTTAAGACTATGTGATGATTATTGAATTGTCAAAAACAGGCAGGAGTATTGTCAAAATGATTACATTCTATTTTTTAAGTCATTTAAATACTGATTAATGTTTATTGCCTCATTAGTAAAGAGCCATTTAACCCCTCTATTTAATTCTCTATACAGACTGTTTTTGGAATCAACAAATCCCACGCCAAAATGTTGATTGGCATCTTGTAAATATTTTAATGCCCTATTAGTCAATAATAAATAATTACCCAGTACGCCTCCATACCCCTCCTTGATGCTTAATTCACAAAATTTCTTAACGTTATTATGCACTGCAACAAGCAATAAAGATTGCCTAGGAAAAGAACACAATTTTTTAAAGGTAGTTTCCTGTAAAGTCAATAAATGAAAATCTTTACATGGCGTTAAATGTTGCAGGGTTTGCACTAATATCTCTTCCTCCTCAATAGCTGTTTTTAATTCAATAAATAAATGCATGGAATTTCCATACTGACTCACTACTTCAGAGAGCGAGGGGATTCTGCACTCCAATGCCCGTAACTCACTAAAATTCAGATCAGCAATAGCAATGTCCTTGTTCCATAATCGATTTAAGGTAGGATCATGATTAACAACGAACACCTTGTCCTTAGTGAGGTGTACATCCAGTTCAATTCCCCAACATCCGGTCTCTTTTGCGTTCTGAAATGCTTCCAGAGTGTTTTCAATTATCCCTCTTGCATTATTATGAGCTCCTCTATGCGCGATTATTAACGCACCGTTGATATTTTCGAATTCCGGTGTGTGCCTGGGAATTACAGCAAAATACTCATCAATTATTTTTTCTATGCATTTGAGTAACAAAACCAATTATCCTAATAGTCCAATTTTAATCATTTTATGCCGGCATAAAATAAAAGGCAAAATACGCTATTAGCACAAAATCACAAAAATCGACTAAACTAGAAACTATGTGAGAATGACAATACAACAATAAATTAGCATTTATAAAATTTGTAAATAACTTCCATCTTAAAATCAATGAGTTGAATTGAAGTTATTTAGAAGTCCTGATTTAAATTTCTCGGTTACAAATATTCACAAGGAGTGTTCTAATGGCAATCAAAGTAACAAAAAGGGGAATGGACATACTAAGAGACCCCATACTAAATAAAGGTACCGCATTTAGCCTCCAGGAAAGAGATGAATTTGCCTTGCATGGTTTAATACCAACAACAGTGGAAACCCTTGAACAACAAGTAGTTCGCTGCCTTGACGCTTATAGTGCCAAAGAGGACCCTTTGGAGAAACACATTTACTTACGTGCCTTGCAGGACCGAAATGAAGTACTTTTTTATCGTTTTATAATTGATAATCTGGTTCATATTTTGCCCATTATATACACACCGGTTGTCGGCCAAGCCTGTGAAATGTTTTCCCACATTTATCGGCAACCAAGAGGAGTATTTCTAAGTTATCCAGAGCGAGACAAACTGGACAGCATCATACAAAACATTGCGTCGACTCGTTCAACCAAAGTAATTGTTGTCACTGATGGCGAACGGATCTTGGGGTTGGGAGATCAAGGAGCAGGTGGATTGGGAATTCCTATAGGCAAATTGTCTCTTTATACCAGTTGCGGTGGTATACATCCTTCTAACACTTTACCTATTATTCTGGATGTAGGAACCAATAATAAGGAGCGTCTGGACGATCCGGAATATATTGGGTGGAGACACGCTCGGATTTCAGGCAAAGAGTATGATGATTTTGTTGATCAATTTGTGCAAAGTATAAAACGCCATATGCCTCATGTGCTATTACAATTCGAAGATTTTGCACAACAACATGCCTATCCTTTATTGGAGCGATATAAAAATCAACTTTGTACTTTTAATGATGATATTCAAGGAACTGCTTCTGTTGCTGTAGCCGCCATACTAGCAGCAACTCGTGTTACTAATACTCCTTTAAAGGAACATCGAGTTGCTTTATTAGGTGCAGGATCAGCGGGTTGTGGGATCAGTGAGCAGCTGGTGCATGCCATGATGAACCAGGGACTTTCTGAAGAAGAAGCCAGATCACGTTTTTATTTAGTTGACAGGTATGGACTTTTACATGATGAGATGACAGATCTATTGCCATTTCAAAAAGGATTTGTCCGTTCTTCTACCAGTCTCCAAAATTGGAAATTAGAAAAAAAAGGAGAAATCACGTTAACAGACGTTATTAACAATGCCCAACCGACTATACTCCTGGGGGTGTCTGGCCAACCTAACCAATTCAAGGAAGCAATGATCAAGACCATGCTAAGCTATTGTGAACGCCCCATAATTTTTCCTTTATCAAATCCTACGTCTCGCGCAGAAGCAATCCCGCAAGATCTGTTAAATTGGACAGCTGGTAAAGCTTTAATTGCAACAGGCAGTCCCTTTGAGCCAGTTGTAATTAATGGTCATAAAATTGAGATAGCTCAATGCAATAATTCTTACATTTTCCCGGGAGTTGGTCTTGGAGTAGTTGCAGGACAAGCCAAAAGAGTGACTGATTTAATGATGATGGCAGCAGCAGTTGCATTAAGTGAGCTAGCACCTGCAATCAGAACCGGAGAAGGACGCTTACTCCCAGAATTAAATTCCATTAGAGAAGTCAGTCAACATATAGCGAGAGCGGTAATTTTACAGGGTATAAAAGAGGGTCATATAGAGCCAATGAACAATAATAAAATCGATGATTCTATAAAAAGAACGATGTGGACTCCACAATATGAACCATATGTTCTATAATAAACCGATGTAGAAATTGCTGGAATTTAAGTTTTAATTTTTTAGAAAGACTAAAATTTATTAGTTTATCGCAATAGAATTTACAGCATAGGGTTGAGGGAAAATCAGGTTATTGATCCTACCTGATTCCCTCCAGTTTATTTATAGAAGCTTATTCTTATTATTAAATTGAGCTTAAAAACAGATAGAAAGACCCTGAAACATAACTATTTTTTATCGAGCCCCTTATATGTCCATAATTACTACCAATCTCAATCGGGCAATTCATGATTTACAGCAAGGAAAACCAGTAGCTATACCGACTGAAACGGTTTACGGATTGGCAGCACCAATAAACAATAATGCTGCCATCAGAGCTGTGTTTGAAATGAAAGGCAGACCTTTAAATCATCCTTTGATTGTTCATATTGCTTCCAATTGGGATCTGCATAAGCTCGTGGAAGAGGTACCTGAGTATGCGCATCAATTAGCTAGCAAGTTCTGGCCTGGACCATTGACCCTGGTATTCTATTGTAAAAAAGATCAAATCAATCCGCTCATTACCGGTGGTCAATCTACCATAGCGATAAGATGCCCGGATCATCCCTTGACACAAAAATTGTTACAAAAATTAAATATTCCTGTGGTGGCACCCTCTGCCAATCCTTTTGGAAAAATTAGCCCGACAACCGCTTTGCACGTTAAACAATCATTTAATGATGCCGAGTTAACTATCCTGGACGGAGGACGCTGTCGTGTGGGTATTGAATCAACCATTGTAGATGCTACCAATCCTGTTTCTTATCAAATTTTACGCCATGGAATAATAGACGAAAAAACTATTGCTGAAACGATTGCCATAGGTTGCTCGACTCAAAAAAATAATATTCGTGTCCCTGGTAAATTGGATAGCCATTATCAACCACAAAAAACTTTATATTATTTTGATCAATATGAAACCCTTTCCGAATTTTGTCAAAAACGCAAAGGGACTGTTTATGTCATAGCGAATAGACAACCCCCTGGTGTCGAGACTAATCTCTTTCATCCACTGGGAATGCATCCTGAAAAATCGGCCTATGATTTGTATTATCAACTAAGATTAGCTGATACATCCGATGCCATTTGTATCGCTATCGAGCTACCACCCAATACGAGTGAATGGCAGGGAGTACGAGAAAGAATATTAAAAGCCGGGTTCCCCTATTCGCAGCAATAAATCTCAAGTAATTTATACTTTTTTGATTTCGCGCAATTCTGTATTGACAGAACACTATAATTTGCGTAACTTAACGCCCTATGCCGAGGTGGTGGAATTGGTAGACACGCTAGCTTCAGGTGCTAGTGGGGGCAACCCCGTGGAGGTTCGAGTCCTCTTCTCGGTACCATTAATTAAGTAATAATTGCCATTGGTTTACCCAACTGAATCTTGCTACCAGCCAATAATTCTTTATCCCATTGTATTTTTTCTCCATTTGCAAACAATAAAACGACCGTAGATCCCAATTTAAAATAACCCATTTCACTTCCCTGAGATATAATCTTGTCCAAAAACTGCTCACTATAATCAAAGCGTTCTAATTCTTTTGATCTTTTGACATCACCATGCCAACTGGTTCCAATTGCACCTACAATAGTAGCCCCAACCATCACCATCACCATCGGACCAATTTTCGTTTTAAAAAAAATGGCAAGCCTTTCATTTCGTGCGAACAATTTAGGAACAACACGTGTAGTTGCTGGTTGAACGGAAAACAAAGCACCAGGAATATAAGTCATTGAAACGAGTTCTGCATCTATTGGCATATGTACCCTGTGGTAATCTTTCGGCGATAAGTATAGCGTTGCGAATTGTCCCTGCACAAATTGTTCGGCCAATTGCCCATCACAGGCTAAAAGCTCTTGTACAGAATAATATTTGCCTTTAGCCTGCAATAACTGTCCTCGTTCAATCTTGCCTATTTCGCTGATACAACCATCTACTGGACAAATCACATCTGACTGAGAAAGAGGACGGCATTCCGGCTTTAAATGACGAATAAAGAAATCATTAAAACAGTCATAAGACTTAGGATCTTCAATAAGCGCCTCACTCATGTCGACATCAAACTTACGAATAAAGTTTTGAATTAGGAAATTCTTGAGACGAGGGTTCTTAACGTCAGCAAAATACCCTGCTAAAGCAGTGATACCGTGTTTCGGAATAAGGTATTGGGGTAGTGTCTTCAGTACATCACGAAACATACTTTTTACTCAAAACTGAAAAAAGAGAATAATAACCTAAAGCTTATTGTATTGTCACAATAAGACGAGTAAATCTCCATGCCAGAGAAAATTTAGACCACCAAGCTCGTAACATTTGAATTCAAAGTAGTTTCTTGCCTATGAGATATAGGTTCTGCGTAATTTTTGACCTCTTTAAAATAATCAGCCCTGTGTTCTTTGGCATTGTAGCAATTAATTAGCCTGAATCCTGGTATCTTTAATTTTTCTTTGTTTTTGTTTATGTCTTTTTGTATAGCCGCGATGATTTTATCAAATAAAACATCATTCAGAGAGGAGGAATCTTTCCCGTTTAAAAAGGTCATAGCAACAATTTTTGCTTGTGAGAATTTTGTACAATAACCTTCCACCTCCGATCTCCTTGAAGTGGACCACCATAATTTACCTTCGTAATCTTTTAATGCAGACTCAAGCAACCCCTTAAACTTAGTCGCGGGGAGCTCATCAATCCACTCATACATTGTTTTGAAAAATAGAGACTTACCCTCCACATTGTATAAATGAATAAAACGCCTGTCATGTTTGGCGAAATCTACAGCTGCTTTGGTAAAAATTTCCAAATCCTTATCAAAATTACCTTCTTTAACTGCATTACGGATGCTCAACAAAGGATAAGTTTGTAGCATATAAGGCGTGAGGTGTTGAATAAGCAAAGTATTTAAAGCACCTGTATCACCCTCCCCTGCGCTTAAAATATAAGCCAATCTGTTTTCACCACTTTCATTTACGCTGGCTTGTAAATATTCTTTAACAGGTTGTGCTCTATGACGCTTTGATAACAGTTCTATAGTTGGGGCATAATATTTATCAATTATTTCAGAGATATGATGAGATAAATCTTCAGGTCTTAAGTTCTTGGCCCAAAGGAATAAAGAATCATTAAACTGCCTAATGACGTCTTCATGCGTATGCGGCAATATTTCTTTGGGGGTCGTGGCTACAGTTGCCTCCTTCATCTGCTCATCTGTTGTCGTTAAATGTAATTGGAAATTGGCCCGCTCTGTGTATTGTTTTAGCCCAACGGCTATGCGATTAAATTCACCGGCAAGAGTGCTTGTATGTGCCAAACTTTGACGAATTTTCAGGTTATAATTCGTATACAACTGTACCAATTGCTCGGAGAACTCAAGATTGTCCTCCTCCGTTAAATCCTTTCGGTCTTTCTGATAATAAGTCTTAGCTACTGCATGAAATTGAGTTGTAAATTCAACAAGCAATATTAACGCTGTTCTTAGTTTGCTGTCTTTATCTACACTAATTAATGGGGTAATTTTCTCGAGTGATAACTCAGGCATGGTGCCAAACAACTCCCAGGCATTGGTTAAGGTGTCATCGGTTGGCTTTTTGCCTTCTACTTCATCCAGAACAACGTGAAATGTAGACACTTGCTGCAATAGTTTATTAGTCAGGCTATAGGAGTCATGCAACAGATCTCTGAATGTAGGCGCATAAGCATCTCGCCACACCTGATGATATCTTCTTCGCAACTCATCTTCATCAAATTTGATGCTGCTGTCGTCCTTGCTAAAAATCGTAATATTTTGAGTCCTTGCCCATTCGACTATGTCTTTATAGAAAGAAGGTTTGTGGTAGAGCGCTGAATTCGTTGCAGGCAACGGAACTCCGTACCCATTATTTTCACACCCCATATAAAAAACCACTACTCGATACAAATTATCATAATGCATTTGATATAAATTCATTATGAAATCGACGAATGGTTTTATATTGGTGTTTTCATTGCATAAATGAGGAAATGTTTTCTCGTACTGATTGCGCAGGGCGACATCCGTTTCATCTAGAGAAGTGTAGTTTAGCGTCATCTCACCAAAAAGCTCGGTCAAACGCTTTCTTATCATCTCCGGCTGATAAGTTAACAATATTTTCAACGCGGCAGCAAATTTTTGCTCCTGAGCCACTGGCTCATGAGCGAGTTGCTCAAATTGACCAGGATCCGGGTACGTCTTTTCAAGAATTAAATTAACCAGCTTATCTTGAACAGGCAAAACCGTTGGCAAAGTTTCCTGCCCCGGATTTTTATATGTTGGCCAATGAAAAGGCTTTGAGTCTTTGACATTAGGAAATCCTTCCCAATCGCGCACAGTCAAATTAACCCTTGTTTTAGGTATACCTATAGCTGGCCTGGGCTCTTTCATATAGATGGTAAACCAATAAAAAAACATATCAAAATCAATATCCCCGGCCAAACTTAGATTATGCGGGTGACCATCATCATCATCAAGAAACCACCTTCCCAGAAGGATTTCCATGAAACTTTTTTCAATTAAGGTTCTTGTGCTGGGAATCACCTGTTCTTTGGCGGAAGACTCCTGAGGCACTGACTCTTTATGGAAATTAAACCCTTTAAATCCGTCAACACTGATAGATAAAGTACCTACCAGCCTCTCTTCATCATCAAATACAAGACGTTCTTCTGCCGACCTTCTTCCCTGAAAAATTCTTTTAAATAAAGAGACAGCGACACTTATTTTCGCTAAAAGTTCCGGATAATGATTTTTAGGATCCAGTTTTTTATAAAAGGCATTTTTAATAACGCCATTTTCAATAAAACTGACCTTGTATGTTTGATGAGAGCTATCCGAAACCGCAGTCCCCGCTGTTAAAAACTGCAGTTGGCTCTCTTTCAGTGCTTTTTTGGGCAAACCCATATATCAAATCCTTTAAATCAGATCAATCCATCCTATGCCCCATATTAATCAGAAATAGTCAAGAAGTTCAAGTATAATTTTCATACAAAATTACACTTGACTAGAAACAAACTAGACATCTGGCACACATAATGAGTTATAAATGAAAATTTGCTTGTTTATTTGTCATGATGACGAACTCGAAATCATCATTTTAATTAAACATTCAGGGTTGTCTTATATTGCCCAAAGCAATAAGGGTTTGTTAACAGAAGCCCTATGATTAGGGCAAAATTGTAATTAACTCCGGAGAATCAATAGTAGTTAATACTTCTTTATTTAAGGCTCTTATGACTTCTCCAGATGGACTTTGGTTAAAAAACCAATAATTGCCAGTGGCACTTTCTTTTAAATCGTTAGCAAAACCCAAGGTCAATGCCGTAATAATAATATTAGCTATAACGACTAAAACTTTATGTATTATTGACTTTATTTCAGGATCAACAATACTCAATATTTCCTTTTCCGCACTTTTCATTTTAATGTGCAGATCAACACCTGATTTTGTTATGCCATCATAGGCAATGCTGTAGAGTGTTTGCCGGTATTTTTCATCAGCACGCTGCCAATTTCCAACTTTATCTTTATCAAGAGATGATTTTCGTAATCTTTCATGTATATCCTTGCATTTTTCTTCTACCCGCATAATGACATGCCTGAAACGGCTGGAGTTGATATTGTTTTCTTCGCCTGTGAATGCAATGATCTCTTTCTTAAATCCTAAATCTTGCATCTGCTGGACACAAATAAATCGTTCGCGCAACGCTCGTGACAAAGCCAATAAATTGCTGTCTTTAATTTGTAAAAGCGCCTTTCCCTGAGTAACAACCCCTTTTTGGGCTCCTATATATAAAAGTTCAATTAAAGCTTTTCTATGAGAGAGCGATTCGATTTTAGCAAGCCCTGGCAAAAACAAGCGAAGCAATTGCCCTGTTTTATTATTTTTTAGTACCAAACGATAAGCATAATCATTGGCAATCCCCGCTTCTTTCAAGACTTTAAAAGATTTTCCTAAAGCATCCAGATCATCCAAATTTAATTGGGATAAATCGGATTTACGCAAATTGTAGGCTTTAAATTGTTCAGAGTAATGATATAAAATAGATTCCTGTTGATGTTTTTTGGGATCCAGAGCCAGTTTTTTTAGCTGTTTTATAGAAATGGTTTTGGTTTTATCTAATGCTATCAATGTTTCAGCCAGCATTGGGTAATGGCTGGTAGCATTAACAATGTCTTGTATTTCTTTGATCGATAAACTCCCCTTAACCCAAAATATAAGACATAGTTTTCTGCAATGATCATTTGCTAAAGTATTAATGAATTTTAGTTGCTCTCTTTTTTCCTGATGGGCTAATAATTCAGGGATATCTTGAGTTAAACCAAAATCGACAAGGACATGAAGCGAACGATAATACGCATCGTCAAATAAGAGCTCTTTAATCTCACTTAAAGTGAAATTTTTCTGAATTAGAAAAGGAATTAACTTGATTTGGATATCATCCCACATCAATGCGCTTAATTGCTTTATTAACTCATGATCTTGCAATAAATAACGATTTTCTTCCAAAGTATTTTCTTCATAAAATACAATAATCATTTGCAAAATACTTTTATACAGAGTTTCCTCAGAGTTAAAAGGAACCGCTTCAAGCTCCTTCTTTAATCTGCTTTCTTCCGACAATAAATCGTTTTCCATGGCGGGAGTCAAACGAAGCTTGTATTGTTTTACCAACTCCTGGGCTGTAATACTCATTGGAAGTTAACCTCTTGTTCATTTACTAATTAACCCTATTTCATGGAGATAGGGTAATAAAGATTATTTTTTGGATCAAAATTTGGTTATTTTGAACGATACATAAATAGTATCAAAACTACAAAATGTAAATATTATAACCAATTTTGCAGCAAATGGGGATTTTTTTTAAAAATAAATTGAGTTTTATTCACTCTCTGTTTTTGAGGAATAACCTCCTCAACGTAGAGAAACCTTGACTCGGATGTGGCTGAGCCCTTGCTACCTATCCTCTAGTGGCTCCAAGCCAGTATTTATTTGGCCTCTTGCATAACCTAATTATTTTGGCGCAAACATTTTAAGGAGCGAAGATTACGTACAGCAAATGAGCGCCGCAGAAACGTTTGCAACGCTGCAATAAAACGAAAGAGACTGGGTTAGGCAAGAAGTCTATTGAACTAAGCCTCGTCTTTTAAGCTTTGAATACCTGGAATAATTATCTTATCCAGTAGGCGTTCTATAAAAAATCATCAATCTTCCTTAGCAACTCTCGTTGCTTCAAGTAGCTTGAACTGAAGTCAAACTACTTAAAACTAGCTTTTATGCATCGGACAAACGACCCCCACCTCGGCAAATGCCTCGATAACAGGTGTTTTATCCCAATGCTTATCTATGGTTGCCTGAATGACGCCACATGCAGCAAAATCATAGTATGCAATAGGAGACCAATAATTCATATTGGCGTCAACCATAACCTGAAATGCTTTTTGTATAGACCAGCCTGGTTTATGTGCTAATAAATAAAATGCTTTATTAAATACTCCGCTCGTTATATGCACATCTAACGCATCAGTGTATTCACTAGCGTGCCCTATAGACATTCCATCCTTGGCTGGATCATCCAAATAACGAATAGGTTGCCCACTTTTTACAGCTTCACGCCCAATGGTCCAATCCTCACCATCCCAATACCATGGATAATCTTTACTAAGATAATCTAACAATGCAATTGCCGCCATATCAGAGAAAGATTCATTGATCCCCCCAGATTGCCCTTCATACATCAATCCGGAATGCAAGGCAGTAAAATTGTGCGATAATTCATGTCCCAATACACTCTGGGCGGGAGCTGTTAAAAATTCATCACCATTTCCGATTACAATTTGCTGATGTGCAAGAACTACCCCATCAAGACTGATAGTTGGTACTGCAAAAGCGTTATCCATGTCACCAAGATGGGTGTAAGCCCGTATAGGTAAATCATCACCTATTGGACGATTAACACCATAAACTTTTTGATACATATCTAACGTTTGTTGGGCAAAATACATCGTATCGTTAACTGGAGAAAAAGCATAATTGACAGGACCTGTTCTGCCATCAGCATAGTTTAAAAACAAATTGGTTTCATTACATGGGTAGGAAAAGGCACTTAAATTCAGTACAGACTCTGCAAATATGGTAATTGGAAAGAAATCATAACCTATATTATGATTTTCCAAATTCATTACTTTTATGGATTCATTTTCAACACGACATAAGCCGTCCTCAACATTAACGTCAAACTTCCCTAATGAGGGAAGCCCCGGCAAAGCATTACCATGCTGAAACATTCCCTGACGGTATGGGAGAGTAAACGCATTACCGCCTAATCCCTGACCAATTCTTTCATGACGCACCTCATTCCATTGTTTCAAAATCTCACCGCTGTTGGCATCAATAAGATAATTAGGTGCATTCACATGTTTTTTTTCACTATTGGAATAGTAAGACAAATGATAAGCCAAATGAGCCTTATTTCCTTTATCTATATAAATAACCTTTTTAAGGTTTTTAAATTTAACCGGTTCAGTTACCTTTCCAAGAGTCTTTTGTTCTATATCATTCGGGCTCAATTTTCCCTCAGTAGAATTAATATCCTGTTCAATTCCGGTAATATTCATACCTGTTACAGTTTCTTTGGCGCCATCTTTGGAATGAAAAATGACTTGATAACCCCAAAACCGGAACCCCCTTGTAGGTTATTTGATAACGAGCATGCCTGGTCGCATGGTTAGAATTATTTTGTAACTCCAGTTTATAATCACTTTGCTGACTTTTTACAGTTTGCAATAATCCTTGTTTCTTAAAAGGATGTGCTTGCATAAATTGAGGTAATGCTTTCGTTGACTCACCCCATACGATTGCTTGGGTAGCTGCGTTTACAGATGAAATAGCTGTTGAAATGACAAATAATGAAACAATCCGTTTTTTCATAATATCATCCTGATTTTTTGTAGAAATTTCATGCTGCTACAAATTCGAGAAAAAAAAACAATCAGAAGACACAAATTACGACAAAATTTTATTTTTTTATATCTAGAATAACAATTTATACTCAACTTCTTATCGCAAACGATTCCCTCAGACTCTGCTAATGTCCGCTTAATTCAGACTGATAATTTAGCAAGACAATAAATTATTTTCCATTATAATAAGAAAATGTACTGAGACAGACATTGGTTTCACTATGAATTTCAATATTATTGGTGCTGGGCGTCTGGGTAAGAATTTAGGCATTGCAATGTCTGTTCATCAGATTGCCTCTTTAAATTCTATTTGTAACTCAAATTTAGCAAGTGCCAAGATAGCCTGCAATGAAATCGGATTTGGCAATGCGGTTGGTAAAATATCTGATCTTTCTGAAGCAGATATAACGTGGATAACCTGTAGGGACGACTCCATTTTGGATGTAGTATCGATATTGGACAATATTGAGATATTAAAAAAAGGCAGCTTGGTGGTCCACTGCAGCGGCGCTCTTAATTCAAGTGTACTTCTTCCTCTGAAAAAACAGGGTTGTTATATTGCAAGCGCGCATCCTTTGAAAGCATTCCGCACTAATTCTTTGGATTCCAATGCGTTTAAACAAGTCCATTGCGTGATAGAGGGAGATTATGAGGCATGTCGTTGGCTTAGGTTTGCATTTGAGAAGCTGGAAGCCAGCATTATCGCAATTCAACCTGAAATGAAGGTCATTTATCATACTGCAGCAACGATTGCTTCTAATTATTTAGTGACTTTAGCTTCATATAGTGAAGAGTTACTTTTAAAAGCGGGAATACAGCAAGCACAATCAAGAAAAATGATATGTGATCTCATGTACAGCAACATCCTTAACTTAAGTCAGGTAGATAGCGCAAAAAGTGCTTTAACCGGACCTTTGACTAGAGGAGATATGCAAACTATTTCCTTGCATCTCGAAGCGATAGATAATAGTGAAATCAAGAGATTATATAAAAGCATGGCGCTAGCTACCCTGCCTTTGTTAGATTTATCATTAGATAGAAAAGAAACCTTAAGAAAAACTCTTGAAAAAGAATAACGTTGCAGTTATTGAACAATAAGCCAGCTCTGTGCACTATTCTGTTTGATTTCAAATCATCACTTAAAGGTGTTTCACGGGAAACATACAGTCCCTAACGGCCATGTTACTCAGATTGAGTAACATGCAATTGAGAAACATTTTGTAAACCTCTTGGCAACCGGTTTCCTCTCCTGCCCCTTTCACCCTTATAGTGAGTCAAATCCTCACCTTTCAGAGTAAAATGCCGTTTACCAGCATAAACCGTCAGCGAATCATTCGTTGTTAAAACTTGCATATCAACTATATACTCTTCTCGTGAGACCGCTTTAGCGACAGGGATACTGATCAATTTATTCCCTTTTCCTCGAGATAATTCAGGCAACTCCTCAAGAGAAAAAATCAATAAACGCCCTACATTAGTGGCACAAGCAACAAATAATTGCTCTCGATTTGGTATTAGCCTTGGCGGCAATATATGACTGTTTTCACTTAATTTGATGCATGCCTTTCCATTACGATTTTTTACATATAAATCTTCAATTTTGGCGATAAATCCATACCCGGAATCGGTAGCCAATAACACCTTTTGTTCAGGCTCTCCGCCAACAATTGCTTCAAACAATACTCCTTCAGCAGGGTTTAATTTTCCGGTCAAAGGCTCGCCTTGACCACGTGCCGATGGCAATACATGTCCTGGAAGCGAATAGACCTTTCCCTCTCCATCAAAAAATAAAACTTGCTGATTAGTACGAGCTAGCGTTTGGGCTTTGAATTCATCTCCCGCTTTATAGCTGAGTTCCTTACCATCGACATCATGCCCCTTGGCCGCTCTGACCCATCCATTTTTAGACAATACAACCGTAATAGGCTCATTAGGCAAAATATCCTCTTCTTTTAATGCCTGAGAGTCTTCCCTTGTAATAATGGGTGAAAGGCGTGGGTCACCAAACTCATCTCGATCTTTCGTTATCTCTTCTTTTACCAGTTCTTTTAAGAGAGAATGACTAGCCAGTGTTTTTTGTAAAGTATCACGTTCATCAGACAGCTCATCCAGTTCACCACGCAATTTAATCTCTTCCAATTTGGCTAAATGCCGCAGTTTCATTTCCAAAATTGCTTCAGCCTGTCTTTCGGTTAAGTTAAAGCGTGAAATTAATCCTTGTTTTGGTTGATCATGTTCTCTGATGATTGCAATGACTTCATCTATATTAAGATAGGCAATAAGCAGTCCTTCAAGAATATGAATACGCTCCAGTACCTTTTCCAATCTGAATTGAAGACGTCTTTTTACTGTGGCAAGCCTAAATTCCAACCATTCAGTCAAGATTGCTAACAGTCCTTTAACTCTTGGCTTGCCATCAAGCCCAATCATATTAAAATTAACTCGATAGCTACGCTCCAAATCCGTGGTAGCAAATAAATGCGACATTAAACTTTCTATATCTACTCGATTAGAGCGAGGGATAATAACCAACCGTGTTGGATGCTCGTGATCTGATTCATCACGTAAATCCTCAACCATCGGTAATTTTTTCTGTTGCATCTGCAACGCGATTTGCTCCATTACCCTGGCTCCGGATACTTGATAAGGCAAAGCTGTTATGACGATGTTTTGTTTTTCTTGAGTATAAATTGCTCGCATTTTAATTGAGCCATTACCGGACTCGTATATAGCTCTAATTGTTTCACTTGGGCTAATGATTTCTGCTTCTGTTGGAAAATCAGGGCCTTTAATATATTCACAAATAGTCTTAATATCTGCTTGGGGGTTATCCAGCAGATGAATACACGCATTAGCAACTTCAGTCAAATTGTGCGGAAGAATATCTGAAGCCATACCAACAGCTATACCTGTTGCACCATTCAATAAAATATTAGGCAAACGAGCTGGTAAAAGAGCGGGCTCTTGCAAAGTGCCATCAAAATTATCTACCCAATCTACAGTTCCTTGTAGCAGTTCTCCGAGTAACACATCAGCATAATGAGATAATCTTGCTTCTGTATACCTCATTGCAGCAAATGATTTGGGATCATCCGGGGATCCCCAATTTCCTTGTCCATCAACAAATGGATAGCGATATGAAAAGGGTTGAGCCATTAAAACCATAGCCTCATAGCATGCACTATCACCATGAGGATGGAATTTACCAAGAACATCCCCTACTGTACGCGCTGATTTTTTATATTTTGCTGTTGCTTTCAAACCCAACTCAGACATAGCATAAACAATTCTGCGTTGAACAGGCTTAAGTCCATCTGCGATGCTCGGTAATGCTCTGTCCAAAATGACATACATTGAATAATCAAGATAAGCTTTTTCTGTAAACTCAGTAAGCGGTTTTTTTTCAGTTACTTCATTCATATTGGGTATTTTCTTCATATATTAATTGCTATCCATCATCCTAGTGAATCGTATAAGACAATGCAAAACAATTTTAACAGAATATTCATGCTGTTAGAATTATAATCATCGTATTATCTGTGTATAACTTTATATTCTTTTTGCTTTATCTATATGGATTAAGTTTAACTTATTGATTTATATTAACATTTATTAATTTCATTTAATTTTATATCTTTGTGTCCTGTGGATAACTATGTGAATGAATATGGAATAAATAAGATAACTTGTTGTTAATTACCAAGAATTTTTTATAAGTTGTAAATTGTTCTCTCCACTATAAACAAATTTTCAAATTTCAGTTGTTACCACTTGATTTTTAAATGACCAATTGCCCCTGGTATTGCCTTTCAACCATAATGGCAATGTACATACTGGATACCATATCTATGCATCCGCAGATAACTTGAATTCCCTCAAATAATAGAGCAATGCAAAGCATTAGAGTTAGCACACTATTTTCTGGTGTATTAGAGAGAAAGATACGGCGACAAAATTACATTTACTAAGAGAGTAAAACACGGGTTTTTCCTATCGGGAAGAAACCCGTTTTGTAGAGGAGTATAAGGTATTCATAGCAAAGCAGTTTCCACAAACAGGAAACTCTTACTTCATTTTTTTCCTGGTCTTTTGAATTGCTCTTATTTGAGCGACAGCCCTGGCCAATTCTGCTGCAGCAACAGAGTAATCAATATCGCCTCCTTTACTGGCTATAGCGGCTTCAGCTTTCGCTTTAGCTGCCAATGCAGCAGCTTCATCCAAGTGCTCGGCTCGTTCTGCCACATCAGCAAGAATTGTTACACAGTGAGGCTGAACCTCAAGCATTCCACCCTGCACATAGTATATGTCCTGTGTACCACCTTGCAAAGTAATTCTAACTTCACCCGGCCTTAGCACAGTTAGTAATGGAGCATGCCCTGGAGTAATTCCAATTTCACCCAACTCTCCAGTTGCAACTACCATTTCTACCACACCAGAGAAAATTTCATGCTCTGCACTAACAATATCCAAGTGCGTTGTAATACTCATATTATCTTGCCTCATAAGGTTTTAGCTTTTGCAACAGCTTCCTCGATGCTTCCAACCATATAAAATGCCTGTTCAGGCAAATCATCATATTCACCAGCAAGAATGCCTTGGAAACCTTTGATGGTATCTTTAAGCGATACGTATTTACCAGGAGAACCTGTAAATACTTCCGCAACGAAAAATGGCTGAGATAAGAATCTTTGGATTTTACGAGCTCGAGTTACAACTCGTTTGTCTTCCTCAGACAGTTCATCCATACCCAAAATTGCAATAATATCTTTTAATTCTTTATATCGTTGCAAGGTTTGCTGTACACGACGTGCGGTATCGTAATGCTCTTGACCTACAATCAATGGATCCAGCTGACGTGATGTAGAATCAAGCGGATCAACCGCAGGATAAATACCTAATTCAGCAATTTGACGAGACAATACTACAGTGGCATCCAAGTGTGCAAAGGTTGTAGCTGGTGATGGGTCAGTCAAGTCGTCTGCAGGTACATATACAGCTTGTATGGAAGTAATAGAACCTGTTTTTGTGGAGGTAATGCGCTCTTGCAGCATACCCATTTCCTCTGCTAATGTCGGCTGATATCCTACTGCAGAAGGCATACGGCCTAACAGCGCAGATACTTCAACCCCAGCCAAGGTATAACGATAAATATTATCGATAAACAAAAGAACGTCTCGCCCTTCATCCCGGAATTTTTCAGCCATAGTCAAACCGGTTAGAGCAACACGCAAACGGTTTCCTGGCGGCTCATTCATCTGACCATAAACAAGCGATACTTTATCCAATACATTAGAGTCTTTCATCTCATGATAGAAGTCGTTTCCTTCACGGGTACGTTCACCAACCCCTGCAAACACTGAATAACCGCTATGCTCAATTGCAATGTTTCGTATTAATTCCATCATGTTAACGGTTTTGCCTACACCGGCACCACCGAATAGACCAACTTTACCTCCCTTGGCAAAAGGGCAAAGCAAATCAATTACTTTAATACCAGTTTCCAATAATTCCTGGCTGCCAGCTTGCTCTTCATAACTTGGTGCTTTACGATGAATAGCCCAAGTCTCTTCAGCATCGATAGGCCCAGCATCATCTACAGGACGCCCAAGAACATCCATAATGCGTCCCAAAGTTTTCTTACCTACTGGCACTTGAATAGGATGGCCTGTATTTTCTGCTTTTAATCCTCGCTTTAAACCATCGGTTGTTCCCATGGCAATAGTACGCACAACTCCGTCTCCAAGTTGCTGCTGCACTTCAAAAACCAGATCACTATCAACAAGCTTTAACGCATCATTGACTTTAGGCACGCTATCACGAGGAAATTCTACGTCAACTACCGCACCAATTACTTCTACCACAGTTCCTAAGCTCATTATATACCCTCTTTATAAAGCGGCTGCGCCACCGACAATTTCTGCCAACTCTTGAGTAATGGCTGCTTGTCGGGCTTTGTTATAAGCCAATTGAAATTCTTTAATCAAATCACCAGCATTATCCGTTGCACTTTTCATTGCTATCATCTTTGCAGCTTGTTCACAAGCAATGTTTTCTACAACAGCTTGATACACTTGTAATTCAATATATCGCTCTAAAATTTCATCTAATAATTCTTTAGCTTCGGGCTCGTAAATATAGTCCCAATGATGACCCAATGTTTTTTTATCTTCTTCTGATTTTGGTAACGGCAATAATTGTTTTACAAAAGGTTTTTGCGTCATTGTATTAATGAACTCATTGTATACAATGTGCAAAGAATCAATGGTGCCATTGTAATAAGCATCAAGCATTATTTTTACAACACCAATGAAATCATTGATACTCGGTGTATCACCCAGATGATCTATGGAACCTAATATGTTCCCACCCACACGCCTAAAAAAGGCCTGGCCCTTTCTTCCGATAACAGCGATATCAACTTCCTTGCCATGTTCTTGCCAATTACGAATAGTACGAATTGTTTCACGAAATAGATTCGAGTTTAAACCACCACAAAGACCTCTATCTGTGGTGACAACAATAATACCTATACGCTTGATTTCGCGCTCACTCATAAATGGGTGTCTGTACTCAGATGCTGCTCGAGCAATATGCTTTATGACTTCATAGATTTTATTCGCATAAGGTTTAGAAGCGCGCATTCTTTCTTGCGTTTTGCGCATTTTGCTTGCAGCCACCATTTCCATAGCTCGAGTAATTTTTCGAGTTTTATTAATACTCGAAATTTTTGAACGTATTTCTTTTGCTCCAGCCATCTTTCAATTCGCCTTAATTAGTTTTAGAGGCCATTACTTTCAAATAATGGCCTTTGTGCCTCAAAGAGTTAGCTCTTTGAGGCCATACCTTACCAACTGCCTGTGTTCTTGAACTCTTCTACTGCTTTTTTCAGTTTTGCTTCGATTTCATTATCATAAGCACCGGCTTCATTAATTGCATGTAATAAAGCGGCATGGGTACTGCGCATGTAATCGTGCAAGGAAGCTTCAAACGAGCTGATTTCATTTACAGGTACATCGTCCAAGTATCCCTTTTCTACCACAAACAAGCTTACCCCCATTTCAGCCACTGTAAGTGGGGAGTATTGCTTTTGTTTCATCAGCTCTGTAATGCGTTGTCCACGCTCCAGCTGCTTACGTGTTGCATCATCAAGATCAGATGCAAATTGGGAGAATGCTTCTAACTCACGGAATTGTGCCAGAGCAAGCCGAGTACCACCACCAAGCTTTTTCATGATTTTCGTTTGTGCAGCACCACCAACCCGTGAAACGGACAGTCCGGAATTGATTGCTGGTCTAACACCTGAGTTAAATAAGTCAACATCAAGGAATATTTGCCCATCGGTAATAGAGATTACGTTTGTTGGTACGAAGGCTGACACATCTCCCGCTTGTGTTTCGATAATCGGCAATGCAGTCAGTGATCCTGTTTTACCCTTCACTTCTCCATTAGTTAATTTTTCTACTTCATCGGCATTAATTCTTGCGGCTCTTTCCAACAAGCGAGAATGCAAATAGAAAATATCACCAGGATAAGCTTCGCGACCTGGTGGCCGACGTAATAACAAGGAGATCTGCCTATATGCCCATGCTTGTTTAGTTAAATCATCGTAAACAATCAATGCATCTTCCCCACGCTCCATGAAATACTCACCCATGGTACAACCTGAGTAAGGTGCTATATATTGGAGTGCTGCTGAATCAGAGGCTCCCGCTACCACAACAATAGTATGCTCAAGAGCGCCATGCTCTTCCAATTTTCTAACAATCGATGCAACGGATGAAGCCTTTTGACCAATGGCTACATATACGCATTTAACGCCGGTACCTTTTTGATTGATAATCGCATCAATAGCAATGGCAGTTTTACCAGTTTGGCGGTCACCAATAATAAGCTCTCGCTGACCTCTTCCAACGGGGATCATCGCATCGATTGCTTTTAATCCTGTCTGAACAGGTTGATCTACTGATTTACGTGTAATTACACCAGGAGCGACTTTTTCTATTGGAGACATACCTGATGACTCTATCGGGCCTTTCCCGTCTATAGGATTTCCTAAAGCATCAACGACACGTCCCAAAAGACCTTTTCCAACTGGGACTTCCAGAATACGACCTGTACATTTACCTTTTTGCCCTTCAGCTAATGTGGATGAGTCGCCTAATATTACAGCACCAACAGAATCTCTCTCCAGGTTAAGAGCCAATCCGTAGACCCCTCCTGGAAACTCTATCATTTCACCTGCCATAACATCGGCAAGACCATGCAGTCGTACAATACCGTCTTTCAAACTAACGATAGTACCTTCATTTCGTGCTTCAGAAACCACACTAAATTGATCTATTTTCTTTCTGATTAATTCACTGATTTCAGAAGGATTTAACGCTACTTGTTCTGACATGGAAACTATCCTCTAAATTAAGCGGCCAAGCTGGTGCCAAGCATATTAAGCTTGCCCCGAACTGAACCATCGATAACTAAATCGCCTGCTCGAATTAGCGCTCCGCCAAGCAAGGAGGGATCAATACTTATTTTTAAAGAAACCTTACGTGATAATCTTTGACTTAAGGATTCGCTCAAACGCTGTTGTTGCGCTGGAGTCAATTCGGAATAGCTGACTACATCAACCTCCAGTATTTTTTCTTGCTCTGCTCTATATACTTCATAAAGAGCTTCAATTTCTGGCAACAACATCAATCTTTTATTGGTTGTTAATAGCTTGATTAAATTATTTAGTGCATCATTTTTCTTGAACTTTGAACCACATACCTCAATAAGAAGTTCAATTTGTTGTTCATCTGTTGATGCAGGATTAGCGATAAACTGAGTAGCTTGAGGAGTTAAAACAACTTGAGCCAGTAATGTAAGATATTCTGACCATTCACTCAGTTTTTTTTCTGCTAAAGCATGTTCAAATATCGCTTTTGCATAGGGTCTGGCTATAGTGGTACTATCAGACATTTTAAATCTCTTCAATTAGGTTATCTAACAGTTCGCTATTCGCTTTTGCATCTACCTCTCGCATTAAAATTTTCTCTGCCCCAGTAATAGCCAGCTTTGCAACTTGTTTTCTCAGTTCTTCTTTGGCGTGATTTACTTGTTGAGCAATTTGTTCTTGCGCGAGTTTTGCTTGAATTTGAGCTTCGCGTTTTGCGGCCTCTTTTGCTGCTTCAATAATCTCTGATGCTCGCTTATTCGCTTTATCAATAATATCAGCAGAGTGAGCCTTGGCTTGTTTTAACTCATCTTTTACACGATGCTGAGCCAACTCCAACTCTTTGCGCCCTCTTTCAGCAGCAGCCAATCCATCAGCAATTTTATCTTGTCTTTCTTCAAGTGCTTTTGCTAGTGGAGGCCAAACTAATTTCATAGTGAATAGTACAAACGCGGCAAAAACCAACATTTGAACTATTAATGTTAAATTAATATCCAAAGTATATTCTCCTGTAACAGTGAGGGCGCATAGCGCCCTATTTGTGTGTTATCAAGAACCCAGGCTGCTTAGGAAAGGGTTAGCAAAGGTAAAGAATAATGCAATACCTACCCCAATCATGGTTACCGCATCAAGCAAACCAGCTACAATAAACATTTTAACTTGTAACATAGGTACCATTTCTGGTTGACGAGCTGAGCCTTCGAGAAATTTACCGCCTAGCAATCCGAAACCTATGGCTGTGCCTAACGCACCTAAACCTATCAACAAGGCAACCGCAATGACGGTCATACTTTGAACTTGTGCTATTAATTCAGCAGCTTGCATATTTTATCCCCTTTACAATGGATGATGATAATTAAATCGGTTAATGATCTTCATGGGCCAAACTCAAATAAACTATAGTCAGTACCATAAAAATAAATGCTTGTAAGGTTATCACTAATATATGGAAAATGGACCAGGCGAGTGCAAGAATAAATTGCGCCGTACCCAGTGTCATAGTACTAATTAATGATGACGTTGTTGCATTTAAGGTTAGTAAGGCTATCAAAATAAATATTAATTCGCCAGCGTATAAGTTACCAAAAAGTCGTAATGCCAAGGAAATGGGTTTAGCTATCAGCCCAACCAACTCCAACAATAAATTAAATGGAATGAATAGTGGGTGATTGAAGGGCTGCAGGGTGAGCTCTTTAACAAAACCTTTAACGCCTTTTATTTTTAAACTGTAAAAAACTATTAGAAAAAATACAGAAAGTGACAATCCAAATGTTAAATTCAAGTCATTAGTTGGTACAACTTTCAGGTAGTGTATACCGACTAGCTGCGCAAGTACAGGAAGGATATCTACCGGCACGATATCCATAAAATTCATCAGGAATACCCACATGAAGATAGTTAATGCCAATGGGCCTATTAGGTTATTTTTTCCATGAAAACAATCTTTAACTTGATTATCAGCAAACTCGAGCATGAGCTCAGCAAAATTTTGTAACTTTCCAGGAACACCAGTGGTTACTTTCCTTGCCGCTAAATACATAATTGCCAGAGCAATTAGACCCAAGGCTATAGAAAAGAAGATTGTATCCAGGTTCAAAGTCCAAAAACCACCACTTGAACCGAATGTCATATCATTTACGTTATAGGTAAGGTACGTTAAATGATGCTTAATATAGTTTGTGCTAGATACCATTTCAGTCACTTTTTGGCCTATTCTGTTTATTGACAATAATCCATGGGGCAAACCAATGCGTCATAAGAACCAAAATGTATGATGCAAAAAACGCTGCCGGTGTGATCCTACATAATAAAAATACTAATGCAAACAGGAACATGGACAATATTATTTTTAACGCTTCACCCTTATAAAAACTATTAACTATTTGCCTCGCAGCTCTCGCGCCTTGATGCTTAAACAGTTTAATAGCAAAGTAAGCATTTGGTATAATACAAACCAGTCCACCAAGCAATGCAGAACTGGCCGCATTGACACCAAATAAAATTGCGCAAAGGCCAGCCAGGATTATAGTAACTCCCAACTGCGCCAGCCACAATCGCGTGATTCCGCGCTTATTCAGCTGTTTGTTCACATATTCACCTAACTTTCACGGCGCGAATTATAAATTAAACAATTGTAATAATCAACGTTGATATTCAAATTACGAGCTATAATTGTAATGTAGGGTTTAGCATTAATCACATGTTAAGCGATTTACTATTTAACCTCGCCTAAGGATTAAAAAATGTCAGAGAAAATTCAGCATACAGCAGCCAGGCTGCAAGAAAAAATGAGCAATCGTTATAGCGATGGGCTTTCACACAAGCATAATAAAAATCACCTTTCATATCGACAACATTGCAGATCTCATCCATGCAATCAAACGAACAATAACGACGAAGAAAATATTGTAAATGGCTCTACAGGGCTGTTACGTGAGTTTAATTTGAGAAAAATACGAAAACGACTGGATAAAGGTCGATTCCATTGATACAGTATACTTATCCTCCCAGGTTAGCCACTTCCTGGATTGGACGTGCAGCTATTGGCCTGATTCTGATCAGGCCATATTCGTACTGGTTTGATAAGTATAATACCGCATAAGTTTTATTACTTTCTGTACACCACCTGTGTATCTTGCAATTTTAATCACTTTTTCAGCTTGTTCTGTCTGAACATCTCCCATCAAATAGACAACACGATCAGAAGTAACCACCTTGAAAGCGTTAGGATCGATTGAAGAGTCTGCAAAAATTTGGCTACGGATTTTCGTGGTAATCCAGCTGTCCTGGATCGAGTTGGATGGCATTTTATTGATAATTACACGATTGAATAACCGCCTGTATCCTTTAACTTTGCTTAGACGTAGTTGTAATTCATCGTACAACTCCTGGGTTGGAACATGCCCTGCTATTAAAATATCTCTGTTGAACACAGCAATATCCAGTACTGTCTCTGAGTTTTTAAATGTCCGGTTGACAGCTAAAACATCATTAAGAGCTTTTATTAAATTATAATCATCTAATTTTTTATATACATTGTGCCGGTCATAGGCTAGAGTTGCCCCAGTCCATAAAACCCCCAGACAGCCTGACAAGCAGCTGGCTAAAAAAAAGACTATTAGTATAAAACATCCGTGTTTAAACATGCTAACGTATATATTGGAATATTTTTACGACTTTTCTCACTCCAGCAACACGTCTTGCCACATCAACAGCTAGCAATGCTTGCTCGTCAGAAACAATTCCCATCAGATAGACTACTCCATTTTCAGTGACTATCCGTATTGAACCCGATTCAAGTCCCTTTTTAGTCAACATGTTACTTCTCACTTGACTTGTAATCCAACTGTCTTTTGTCCTTTGAGTCAAGGGAATGGGATTATCAACGGTTATTTCATCATACACTCTTTTAACTCCAGGGGCATTTTGGGCAATCCGCTCTGCTAGAACGCGTAATGATGCAGCGGGAGTTTGTCCAACCAGCAATACCACCCGGTTAAAACTGGAAACAAGAATTCTCGAGTGCCGAAATCGAGGGTCCTTGATGATGGTTTTATGAATCACATGAAATAATCGGGCGTCCGCCTCCATGGTAGTTACGCTTCTTCTATCATAAACCATTCCTGCTGCAGCACCTGCAACAACCACAGCAACGCAACCAGTCAGTAAAGCACCAATCATCATTACTATGATGGATTTAAATTTTAGATTCATGTTCATTTTTTATCCTAAAACTTGGCCAAATAAAGATTGTTCGATTAAATCACAAAAACAATGCAATATGAACAAGTGTAGCTCTCTTATCAATGCAGTACTGTCAGATGCCACTCTTATCTCTATATCCTCTGGCCCCATATGATTCGCCAAAACACCTCCATCGCGGCCACTTAGTGCAATGGTATCCATGCCGCGTTCACTTGCTGCGTGAAGAGCTTGCAGCATGCTATCAGAATTACCTGATGTAGTTAGTAAAAGTAATACATCTTGCTCTTGGCCCAAGGCTTGAATTTGCCTTGCAAACACTTGACCAAAGTGATGCTCATCGGCAAATGAACTCAAACAGGACGCATCAGCGCATAAATTAATGACCGGCAAAGAAGGTCTTTCCACTTCAAAATGATTTAGCATGGAACTGGAAAAATGCATGCAATTAGCACTAGATCCCCCACTGGCGCAAATGAATATTTTTCCATCATTCAATAAACAGTTAACCAACAACTTCCCTGCTTTAGCTATTGAACCCGACAACACATCAGCTGCTGATATTTTTGCTTCTATTGTGACACCAAATAAATGCCTTACTCTTTCTTCTAACTGAATCATTTCAAAACCTTCTATTCATTATCTTCCTAGCATCCTGCATCAAATGCGTTCTTTAACCAGGTAATCTTGTTTGATTTTCCATCTATACTAATCACATCAAACCGTATAGGAAATTTATCTTGTATGCGATACTTAATCATATAATGAGAAGTTGCTTTTATTATTTTTTGTTTCTTTTCGTAAGTAATGCTGGCAAGCCCCCCACCAAAGTTCATATTTGAACGCGAACGGACCTCAACAAAAACCAGATAAGATCCCTCACGCATAATTAAATCAATTTCTCCTAAACGGCAATGATAGTTTTGCATTACTAATGCAAGACCATTTTCCTTTAAGTAATTTAAAGCCAATTGTTCAGCAAACTTTCCTTTTTCTTGGGTCATTATTCTTGGCTCACTTCAAAACTAAACAGTATCCCCTAGTGAATGGGCTAAACCCTTTTTAAATTGCCCCCATTCAAGAACCCTGGCTACTTGTTGAGTCGGCTTTAAATATAAAATACCTGTTGAATCGTTAGAGCCATCGGCTGGAAATAATATCAGTTGGTTTAATTGGGTAGCCAAGGTATAACTGTCCACGCCTAAAGCATAAAGCCTGTTATAGCTATTGAATTGTTCAGGCCAGTTTTTCGTTCCCATCTGATGAGAAAATACCCAAGGCATATCGCAGAAAATGATCCCATCCAAATCCTTATCCTTCAAAGCATTGGCGCTACCGCCATAAACACTTGAAGTAGCGTACACAGGAGCATCTCCGGCATAATAATATTTTAATAAAGGCATAATTTGGCGGGCCTTGGAAGGATAAGCCAATAAAAATATCATATCAAAATCCTGTCTTCGGCTCGTAGTCGATTGGAAATTATAGCCTAATACCTGCTTTAGTTTTTTCTCGCGCTCCTGGCTATTGGTGATTTGTAAAAAATCTTTCATGCTCTTATTCAAATCTTGTTTGGCTTCGTAGCGAAGAGAGTCAACAATATGGCCCCCATCTTCATTCCACTGATTGATAAAAGCTTTCGTTACTTCATTACCCCAAGCATTATTGGGGGCAATAATCAGCGCTTTTTTATATCCTTTGCTTCTTGCTTTTATTGCAACCTGAATCGCTTCATTAACAGGGGATAAGCCTAAGGAATAAGAATTGCTTTGTGTGCTGGTATCCGTATCGTTTAGCAATAGGGTAGGAACCGGATGCTCCATTGATGCAATGGTAGCGACTTGAGTTTTCGTTAAAGGACCAACAACATATTCGGCACCGTCAGAAATAGCTTGGCGATATGTGTTCGTTATATCGTCTTTGCTTGTATCATAAACTTTAATTTTTGTTGATTCATCTCCCCTGTTGGCCTTATAGGCTGCCATAAAGCCTTCCCGTATAGCATTACCCGGCCCGGATAATGGACCACTTAAAGGCAATAACAAAGCAACCTGTTTAGGTGGAGCTAATAATTTACCTGATATGCTGTCTAAGGGATTAGGCAAAATCTGATTTGCTGGATGATTACTAAAATGCATCTGCCATTGATCCAAGGCAGCCAGCAACGACTTTGAGTTATTTCTATACTTACGGGAAATAACAGCCAGCTGCAACCAGCCTTGCATTTCTGATTTGTTCACAGCCTCCAGAGCCATTGTATTCAGCTCCTCTTGAGGTAAACTGGTTAAGGTCAACCACAAAGCCCGCCGATTATTGACCTGATTTTCCTCATCAGGGAGCAATGATTCTAACTTGATACGCTCACTAACTGATTCAGAGTAACTACCAATGGACCGAAATGACTTCGCCAATTGTTCGTGAAATTGGATTTGATTATATAACGAGAGTCTTTCAGGTTCTTTAATTCTAGCTAACTTGGCTAAGGCATCTCTGGGCCTATCACGCATAATGTCGACTTTTGCCAGTAAAAGATTCTTTTCATTAGCTTGCTCAACTGTTAATTCCCCAGTTTGTGCTAAAATGGCAGTTCCTTGCTTCCATTGACCATCAGTAATTAAACGGCCAGCTGCGGAAATCAATGCGCTTTGCTTTTCATGGCCTTGTTGATTCTTAGCCATAGCCAAGTATGCTGCAGTAGGTAATGAATATGGAGATTTTAATTTTTTATTAACTGTTACTACAGGCTCGGTTGAGTTAACTGTTTTTGTGCATTGGCAAAGCAAAAAAAGAGATACCAATACTAAGAACATGCGAAGTTTTAATTGTTTAATTAACATGTTAATTCGCCAAATTTGCTTTTCGCAAGAGGATAAACTATGACAAACACTCTAGCAACAGGTTTAGGAACTCTCTATATAGTTGCTACCCCAATAGGAAATCGCGAAGATATTTCTTTCAGGGCTCTTAATACCTTGAAAAGCGTTGATTTAATACTTGCTGAAGACACACGCCATTCCATGCAATTATTGACTTCGCTAGGGATAAAAAATAATTTAGCTTCATTGCACACCCACAATGAAGCGAACAAAAGCAATGAGATAATTGAGCTGCTGCTCCATGGAAAATCAATCGCACTAATCAGTGATGCAGGCACGCCCTTGATTAGCGATCCTGGATTTCCTTTAGTGAAACAGGCTCGCCAGCACCATATCCCTGTTGTGCCTGTTCCTGGCGCATGCGCTTTAATTGCTGCGTTAAGTGCTGCCGGGGTACCCTGCGATTCTTTTGCCTTTTTAGGTTTTCTTCCGGCCAAACAAAGTGCCAGAAAACATGCCCTGGAATCATCGCGGTCAGTGCCTTATACCATAGTATTCTATGAATCAACTCACAGAATCATAGACTGTCTTAACGATATTGCAGAGATCTATGGCCAAGATTATGAACTTGTTTTAGCAAAAGAAATAACCAAAACCTTTGAACGATTTGTATCTGGAAAAATAAAAGAAATTAAAGACTGGCTACTCAGTGAACCCGGTCATATCAAAGGTGAATTTGTTTTGATTTTTCCACCTCGCTCAACAAATAAAGACCCCAACTCGCATGAAGAACTACTCAAGATATTGTTGGAAGAGTTGCCTTTAAAGCAGGCTGTGGCTATTGCATGCAGATTGACTAATGCCAATAAAAATCAGCTCTATGAAGAGGCATTGAAATTAAAAGAGAGCTAAAAAGAATATTGATCGCTTATTTCCATAACATTGTCCGTAAATGACCTTTTTTTGTCCTCTAAGACCAAGCAAAGATATCGCCTTTTAAGCTATATTGTTTCTATATTAGGCTATGCTTGGAATTATAAAATGGATGATTTAAAAAAATATAGTTTTTTACTGGTCTATTTACTTATCCCATTACCCTTTGTCTCTTTATATTTAGGAGGCTGGTACAGTTTTCTACCCTTTTTTATTGTTTTTGCTTTTATTCCATTAATTGATGCCTTTCTTCATGATTCGGTAAATCCAACAAAAGAGCAGGAACAAGAACTCCTAAAAGATAAGTTCTTTAAATATATTACTTGCGCCTATGTGCCTATACAAATAACCATCATTGCTTATGGAGTCTATATAGTTAGTACTCAAAATTTGGTTTGGAATGAATGGTTAGGATTTACCATGTCACTAGGACTTATCTCAGGTGGAGTAGGCATCAATTTTGCTCATGAAATGATGCATAAAAACAGTAAATTGCAACAACTAATGAGTAAAATTTTATTGGTTACAGTTTGCTATGGTCATTTTTTTATCGAGCATGTCAAAGGCCATCATGTTAAAGTAGCAACGCCTGACGATCCTGCCACAGCACGATTAGGCGAAAATTTATATCAATTTTTACCAAAAACATTATTAGGTTCGTTTCAATCTGCCTTAATTTTGGAAGAAAAGCGTTTATCGCATAAAAATTATTCCATCTGGAGCATACATAATAATTTTTGGTGGATCCTTACTGTGCCATTAATGATTTGTATAGTCTGTTTCATTTTTGGGGGATTAATCGCTCTGTCATTTTTCTTATTACAATCATTCATTGCCATCCTGACATTAGAAATTGTTAATTATATTGAGCACTATGGGCTGGAAAGGAAAATGCTGAGTAACGGCCAATATGAAAAGGTAAATCCAAATCATTCATGGAATGCTAATCATTGGCTAAGTAATCAGCTGCTAATTCATTTACAACGCCATTCAGATCACCATGCCCATGGTGCACGACCCTATCAAATTTTACGTCATATGGAGAACAGCCCTCAACTTCCCTCAGGGTACCTCGGAATGATTATCATAGCTTTAATTCCACCGCTCTGGCATTACATCATGGACAAGAGAGTTCTTGCCTATCGAATTCAGTTAAGACAATTGGAACAACTTTAAAACGTTGTTCCTTATTATTTCACAGTAAAAGAATATTTTATTAACTTTTATTGCAATATGGCGGTGGAATCAAAAACTTTTATCCGTTTATTTAGTACCGAGAGACGGTTTGCCAAAATTTTAGCCATACACACATGAAATTGAACCAAGAGTAGGGGTTTATTTTTAGAAAGCTCCTGGATTGATTTCAAATCAATTTCATAAACAATGGTTTTTTCATTGGTTTTTAATGTTGCTGTGCGCTTCTTATGAGTGTATATAGCAATTTCACCAAGTACATTACCTGAACCCACAACAAGTACACGTTTATCACCGACAAATGCTGTAACTCTTCCCCGATGAATAAAGTAAACACTGTTTGACTCTTCTCCTTCATGACAAATGATATCATCAGGGTTATAAGGTTTTATAGAAGCTTTTTCACTAATCCATGCTACCAGTTCAGAGGAAAAACCTAAATAGAGTAACTGTTTCTCAAGTGTTACTTCTTCAATATTTATATTTTCTGTATATTTTTCTATAACTTGATCTTCACACCACTCTAAAGCTGATTCTTGATCAGTAAAGACTTTAAGCCAGTTGGTTTTCGATTGTAATAAATTGGTTTTCATTAATTCATGATAAACAATGGGCTTTAATGAACAAATTGCAAAGGAAATATTATTCTTTTCCGCATGGAGCTTTAAGTTTTTCATTAAAATAATGCGGGATGAGTCGATATTGTAGACAAGCTCAAAGTCTAAAATAATATATCGAGCTTTCTGTATACTTTTTATTAACTGAAGTAGCCTGTAAATAGAGCCAAAAAAAAGAAATCCTTGCAACTTCAAAAACTGAATTTCATCTCCCTGTGTCGATAAAATGGATTGAGATATAGGATTTCTCTCAAAAGAAGAATTATAATCTGCTCCGGAAAACAAATACTTAACCGGATTTATTTTGCTGTAGCGAAAAGCGAAGATAAAAATTGAAATAACCGTTCCTATAGCAACCGCCGTAATCATATTAAAGACAATAGCAATAACCAATATCAGCAAAACGATTAAATATTCACTTAAATTTAATAAACGCCAGGTATTGATCAACCATTCAGATAGAAAGCAAAAAGCGATATAAAACAAATAACAGCCGATAGCCATTTTCGGGAAACATTCAACGACCACAGCACCAAAGCACAAAATAAGCAACATGGGAACGAAAGCCATCACCCCTATAATACGAGCGCCGCCATACTCTTTTGCAACAGTGGACGCTGACAAAGACAAATAGCCAACCATTCCTCCAAGTAATCCACTGAATACATTGCCAATACCTGCTATACGAAGTTCCTTGTTTAAATCTAATTGCTTATTAACTATCAATTCATAACTGCTTGCGTTTAATAACAAGGCAATAAAACTTACCAGTATAACTAACCCTATGTAATTCAATAGGGTCATTGAGAATGGATAATGAATCATTTGCCATATTTCAGGTTTCATGAGCGAATCAATATGGCTTTGATTGAAAGGTCCCAAGACGTACCCTTCGGTTGGATCGACCAAATACTCCAAATTAAAAATATAAAAAAGAGCATAGAATAGAATTACAAGAGAAATAAACATCAATTGAAGCGCGTATCGATAACCTAATTTTTCTTTAAAAATATAAACAACTATTCCCGCAATAAAACCTGGCGCCCACAATAATATTTCCTCTTTATGAAAAAAGACAAGCCAATTCTGATGCAGCGCTTTACCAGTTAATAATGCAAATGTTCCTGATAAAACTAGCCAGCCTGTCGCTGCCATAAAACCACAAATCACAGGATATGGCAGATAACGGATAATATTTCCAAACCTAAATTTTCCAACGAAGTAGAATGATAAGCCCGTTAAACAGGTAGTGACTCCAAGCATAAAGAGAATCGTAATAAAGATGGCTTCATTCGTAGAACTTGATGGCATCGACTTAATTATCACTAAACCCATGGCTGAATACAAAATTGCCGCTTCATCTTGCAACTGAGCGATTGCATAAGGAGGGGAAGACATGAACAAATAGCTGGCGCTTATAATAATTACTGAAATTGCCAATATATTAATGACAAGTGGAATATAAATCTCTAATGCACCTTGATAAATAAGCGAAGAAAATGCAACAATACTAATCATATTGTCAATACTTATGACCAAGCCTGCTAAAATAGCCAAAATCAATTGACTTCGAGTCATCCTACCTCTCACTCATTCATTTCAAAACCAAAGGATTATTTTAGTAAATAACAGAAAAATCCAGTTTTTCACATTTCTGATCGAATTAAAATAGCAGCCTCCATTCATTAAAGATTCTGCATAATTTTCTCTTAGCATGGATATTGCTTTACAAGCTATTGTTCATGAAACTAAGGATATTAATAATTATTCGAATAACCAGATAAGCATTTAAAATTCTTTAATCAAAATGGAGATAGTGCTCAGGTTAACAACATTACACCGACTCTTGGCAAAAATATTTAAACTTAACCTTATATATTTTGCACCGCTATATTCTTATAGCTATTTATTCTTGTAATTGCGCATAATTATCAATTAAGGACGTTTTGTAAAAGCGTTCTTGCTTTAAGGTTATCAAGAGTCAACAAACTATATAAAAAGTTCTGGAAATCTACTCCCTCTTTCCCCTAAACTGTCCTTGGTTTTTTTAGACTTAAGGACTATATATGAAAACTAAATCATGGATTGCCAGTTTGTTTTATTCCTCATTATGTTTCTCCTCTTCTTACGCAATTAATCTCCATCAAATCACAATAACTGATCCAATAATGGGCAGTCGTACCATTACCTATGAACAAGTTGGAGAATTTGCAGTAGTGGAAGGTGATATTTTGATTGGTAAAGCAGAGAATCTTAAAAACCAAGGTGCTGTTATTACACCAAAAGTAGGAGGTTCACGCTGGCCAAATGGTGTTATCCCTTATGAAATTGCTGAAAATTTACCTTTTATAAACAAGCTTGCCATTTTACAAGCAATAGATCATTGGCAGAAAAACACGAATTTAGAATTCGTTGAATTAACTTCTAAAAATCGCTATGACTATCGTGATTACATTTCTTTTATCCCGGCAGAAGGCACAACCTGCTCTTCCTACGTTGGACGCCAGGGAGGGAAGCAAGAGATCAATTTGGCGCCAAGATGTACTACCATGAATACGGTACATGAAATAGGACATGCCTTGGGCATGTGGCATGAGCAATCCCGATCAGACAGAAATCAATATATTCGTATCGTCTGGGAAAATATTGATGAAGAACATAAATTTAATTTTGACCAACATTTAACTGATGGGAAAGATTTCGGTGAATACGACTATGGATCCATTATGCATTATGGTCGATTTGCTTTTTCCAAGAATGGTCAGCCAACTATCATACCTCTAGTTGATGGAGTTGAAATAGGGCAGCGAACTCATTTAAGTGAAAAAGATATCGCTGCCGTCAAAGCAATGTACCCTGAAACCTAATTGGGAGTGGCTAAGGCCATATATCCATCCTTTTCCTCTGAAGGAGCGGCTAAAGCCAACTGTTTGGCCGCTTTCGCTTCAGAGTGTTGGTCATAAGCATGGAAAATTTCATAACCAATGTACATAGCTGTTAAAACAATTGCAGCAGGCCAGCAAATTGCAAATGTTGTAATTAAAACTATAGGCATGACCGTATTTTTTACCATGGTAAAAATAAAATCATTCCGAGCTGCTTCATATTCTTTAAGAGCAACTGGAAGGTTTTTACCTGTCAATTGAGCCTCTTCCAAATACAAACTTTTTTCCTCGTATTTCGAATAAGATCCCGTAGACAGATACATTGCAACAGCAAGAGTACAGGCAAAAAAACAACCAACGACTAATATAGGCGGGCTAACCAGCATCGATGCAGTAAATCCCATCATCAATAAGGCGGCAGCAGCGGCAACAAAGTAAAAAGTAGCCTCCTGGGTTTTATAATTAATTTCAAGCTCTCTAAGTTGCTTATTGAGCATCTCTATATGCAATAATCGCTGTTCAGGAGTCATTTTTTTGAATTTTTCCGGATTATTATAGTCTTCTATTTCCTGCAAATATTGAGCTTTCTTAATCAAATATTCTTGTTTGGCTAAGTTGCACTTATATAAAGCCATGCATACGTCGAACCCGAGAAAAACAGAAGTGATCATCCCTGCTGCAGGAGCGGAAATATTAAAAAGGTAATTATAGTTGGTAAGCAGGTTGATTGTAGCCCAAACAAAGTCATTGGCAAAATTACAGTGTCGTTTATAAAACTCATGTTTAAATCTGTCCCATGCCGTAGTCACTTCGGGAACATGCCCTGTTTGATGAGTGATTATCTCTTCTACTTCAGTTGAGTTCAAACGAAGGGATGATGTGTCCTTATTCATTTTCTTCAGTAAAGCATCTTTCAGTTTGTTATTTTCTTTAATGCTTAATTTTTCTGCTTTACCACTTCTAGGAATGTAATAGAGTGATACTTCTTGATTGTCTTCATGAACAAGAATATAACTTTTTCTATATGCTTCGAGACTGGCTGGGCCTGGCAAATAATCCATTTGATGGATTTCACAACCATTTTCTGCGCCTTTTTCCAATTCAGTAGGGAAAAAGGTATGTCTTAATAGCATACCACCATCAATTATTAAGCGCATCAAAAAGAAACCAACACTAAAGTAAGTTATAACCCCGGTAGGTGCTTGAAGAGTTGAAATAATCTTATCGACATCAGTATGAGTTCCTAAAATAGCATCCAACTTCTCAATAATTTTTAGGTCTCGAGCTACGCTCAATCCATTAGTTAAAGTCAAACGACAAAACGTCCAATAGATACGACACAAGTTCGAGTAGGCAACATAATCTCTGATTTTGGAAGCGTGCAATGGAGAGCTGATTAAATTGCGAAAACCTCCAAGAAAGGAATTGTACAAGGATTGAATAAAACCAGATTCTTCCTCTTTGACATTGACCTTATTTAAATGGTCTTTTATTTTTTGTTTTATTTTAGCATATTCAGCTTGTTTACTGTTTTGTGAATAAGCTTTGTGGAAAGCCTCCAGCAAGGACGCACAATAGTAGCAATACAGCCAGAAAATTTCTTTATTTTCATCGTCTTGCTGCTGTAACACAGTAAACATTTGAGTGAATTCAGCTTCTAAATCCTGTTTGTGATGTAGTAAAAAAGTGTAATCTATAGTGTTTACTCGATCATCAATTGTTACAATTTTTGTGTCCAGTTTACTATCCTTCGGAATTTGGGCGAAAAATTGTTGTTTATCCCTACGAAATGCAGCACTTTGTTTTGAGTAGACCATATTAAGAACTCACAAAAATTACACAGGAAGTTTTACAATAATACGTTACCATTTGATATGTATTTTGACAAGCTTTTTTGTATTAATATTTTACACATTGATTTTTGCGATTCAGACTGATTTTTGCATAAAAATGAATCAAGATAAAAGCTGGTTCATTTGAAATGTGCTGAAACTAAAAGAATAAATTTATTGACCCAATAAAGCACATCACCACAAAATATTTAATAATAATTTTGCTGTATTCAAAAGAAGAAAAATTGAAAATTCACATGATGACTGCCTTGCATCATCGTTATTTTCCAATACAAAAACTGGAAAAAATTTTTCCTAATAAATCGTCTGAAGTGAACTCACCTGTAATTTCACATAAAGTCTGATGAGCTAACCGTAAATCTTCTGCCAACAATTCTCCAGCTTTATGATTTGTTAGCTGCGATTGCCCAGTTAGTAACAAAGCTTTTGCTTCATCCAACGCTTGTAGATGTCGTCTGCGAGCTAAAAATTGGCCTTCTGTTGGTTGATATCCAACCACTTGTTTAATCACCTTTTTTAGCTCATCCAGTCCCTCACCAGTTTTTGCAGACAAATAAACTGTATGCTCATCACATTTTGCTGTAAGTTTAGTAGTATCAATTTTATTGTATACCGTGATTATGGGTATTTTATTGGGTAATGTTAATCTCAATTCATTAAGCAGAGAATTTTGTTGATCAGGATTGTTAATATCTACTACAAGAAGCACACAATCAGCTCGCTTCAACTCTTGCCAAGCACGTTTTATTCCCTCTTTCTCCACCAGATCATCGCTGTCTCTTAATCCTGCCGTATCGATAATGTGTAGAGGGATATCATCCAATAGGATATGTTCTCGCATAATATCTCGCGTAGTACCGGCAATTTCAGTAACAATGGCAACATCCCGCCCTGCCAGGTTGTTAATTAAGGTTGATTTTCCTGCATTAGGCCTGCCAGCAATAACCAAGGATAACCCTTCACGCAACAAAACTCCTTGATTCGCTTGTGAACGTATATCTTCTAATCGTCCAATAATTTTTTGTAGTAATTGGCTGACATTTCCATCATTAAGAAAATCAATTTCCTCTTCAGGAAAATCGATAGCAGCTTCAACATACATGCGTAAGTAAATTAGTTCTTCATTCAATTGATTTATTTTTTTAGAAAAATCACCTTGCAGTGATTTTAAAGCCATACGAGCCGCAGTATCTGAACTGGCTTGAATTAAATCAGCTATGGCTTCTGCTTGAATTAAATCGATTTTATCATTAAGAAATGCTCTTTCAGAAAACTCACCCGGCCTGGCTAGCCTTGCGCCTGCTGCTATGGATTCCTTAATTAATAAATCCAAAACTACAGGTGAGCCATGCGCTTGAATTTCAATAACATCCTCACCTGTAAAAGAATGAGGTCCTTTAAAATAAAGAACCAATCCTTGATCAAGGACTTCATTATTTCCTTTATATAAAGAGCAAAAAGTGGCTAAACGTGGTTGCAATGCTTTGTTCCCATTTAGACAAAGGGCTATAGCATAAGCATTTGGACCTGATATTCTGACGATTCCTACCCCGCCTCGTCCTGGCGGGGTAGCGATAGCAACAATGGTATCTATTGACATTTATTTTGCTGTGGCAACAACCTTTTTAGCTGGCTTTTCATCTGAGTATTTTCTGGTGATGTACCATTGCTGTAATATTGATAAAGTATTATTCACAATCCAGTACAAAACCAGACCAGAAGGAAAATTCCAGAACAGTCCGGTAAATAATATGGGTAAAAACATCATTACCTTAGCTTGCATTGGATCAGCTGGTGCTGGATTGAGCTTTTGCTGAATCAACATGGTTGCTCCCATGATCAATGGAAGAACATGGTAAGGATCTGCTGAAGCCAAATCATTTATCCAAAATATAAATGGAGCTTGTCTTAACTCAACACTTTCCAGTAAAACCCAATAGAGCGCTATAAAAACTGGAATTTGAATTAATATAGGTAAACAGCCGCCTAAAGGATTTACTTTTTCTTGCTTATAAAGTTCCATGGTAGCTTGGCTTATTTTAGCTTTATCATCACCATATCGCTCACGCAAAGCTTGCAACTTAGGCTGCAACTTCCGCATACTAGCCATGGATTTATAGCTTGTAGCTGATAATCGATAAAATGCCAATTTAATTAGGACAGTCACAAGAACAATTGACCAGCCCCAATTCCCAACAACAGTATAAATTGCTTTCATTAAAGAAAATAATAACGAAGACAAGAACCACAAAATGCCATAGTCCACCGTTAAATCCAGAGATGGGGATATGCCTTTTAAAACACTGGTAATTTCTGGTCCTATGTATAATTTGGATCCTACAATTTTATCTTCTTTTGGTTTGACCGTAATAGGCTGGCTTACTGCTCCAATAGTATAATCTTTATCCGTAGCTAATGTATAAAACTTGTTTTCACTATCCGCATTGGGAACCCAAGCACTCAAAAAATAGTGTTGTTGCATAGCAATCCAACCACCTTTTGCATCCACATCCAGGTTAGATTTGCTCATGTCACTGAAACTAACTTTTTGGTAACGATTTTTTCCAGGATTTGAAAAGGAAGCACCTGTATACGAGCCAATATGAAAAATACTCGATTTGTCTTCTTTGGGAGAACTGCGCAATAACTGGGTATTAAAATACCCTTTCCATAACGAATTACCGGTATTGGCTATCTTGTAATTGACTTCGATTAAATAACTTCCCTTTGTAAAAACAAATTCTTTTTTCACATCCAAACCGTCTTCGCTTTTGCCATTTAGAGTGACTATCAGCTGGTTTTGATCAGGTTTCAATTCGTAATATTCTTTTTCTGATGTAAAATCAAAATCCAATGATTGTGGTGTCTGGCCATCTAAAACAAAAAGGCTACTGTTCGCTACATATCTCTGGCTGGCCTGATTTTGCAAGAGAGGGAATGGTTTATTTTTATCTTCAACACTTAGTGGATAATCAAGCAATAAACCTTTAACAATATCTCCATTTTTTAAATCAATGTCGACATCCAAAACATCTGTTTTAACCTGAATCAATTGTTTACCGCTGCTTGCTTTTTCCTCTGCTTTCAAAGTTACGGGTTGCTCTGCATTAGAAGGAATTATTTGTGGTAACAAATGCCCATCTGATGTTAATTGGCTTGCTGTCTTCTCTTCAACTGGTTGTTTGGCTGGATAATCAATTTGCCAAGCGTTCCAAAGTGATAAACCAATAAGCGCAAGCGCCATATATAAAACTATACGTCGTATATCCATTAAATATTCTCAATTCTTATCGTTAGGAAATAAAGGATCATAGCCACCTTTTGACCATGGATGGCAACGAGACAATCTGTTAAGTGCCATCAATAAACCTTTAATTACGCCATAATGTTTGATCGCACTGTCAGCATACTCTGAACAACTCGGATAATAGCGACAACATGGTGTTATCAAAGGGCTAATAAAATACTGATACATTTTTATTGGTAAGCAAACTATTTGCCGTAGCATGAGGCTAATTTTTCCCATGTTTTATTTAATTTAGTATTTATACCTAAATTGGTTTTCTTTGCTAGACCTGGTCTTGCCAAAATGATTATATCTACAGCAGGCAAGTTAGTATGACGAAAACTTTCTCTAAGTAGCCGTTTAATGCGATTTCTGTCATGAGCCTTAGCTATCATTTTTTTTGACAATGCTAAACCAAGGCGTGCATAGCCTAACTTATTTTCTCTGAAAAGGAAAATAAAGTCATCTGTAGTTATTTTTTTCGCGCTTTCAAACACGAAATCAAAATCATTTTTTTTTAATAGCCGTTGCGCTTTTTTAAATGCAAACACTTAGGCAGATAAACGCTTACGACCTTTAGCACGACGTCTTTTTATAACTAATCTACCAGCTCGAGTAGACATTCTTAAACGAAAACCATGATCGCGTTTACGTTTTAAATTACTAGGTTGAAAAGTGCGTTTCATGATAACCCTGCTTCTAAATTTATGAGGTTGGCAATGATAGATAACTTTTTTTCAACTGTCAATTTGAATAACTGATTATTTTTTGTGTAATTTTTTATTTACAGGTCG